>JBKJSI010000695.1:0-3558 GCA_046595915.1 Pirellulaceae bacterium | reverse complement strand
GGTGGATTTCTTTTTTTGGGGGGGGTGAGGGGCGAATGGAGGGTTTGCTGTGGATTGATGTTTTCTGGTAAACCCCATGTTGTCGAGTACGATCGGCCTGGGGTACCCGGTGAACGTCCAAACGGGAATTTGGGTCCGCTCAGCCGCGAAAAAGCTGCTAGGATTGCATCTCCGCTGGCCTCACCGCGTCGTTGGCAACCATTGCACTGGCCTAGCGTCATTTCGTGGTTCTGCGATGAATTCGGCGGCGAAAATACCTCGAGTGCAATAGAGATACCGACTGGCTATCTCGCATTGTGGGGCGATGACCCACCATTGCAGAGGGCTGATCGTGTCGGAAATTTCCCCCGCCGAAGCGATTTTCTTGGCCGCCGCTGAAAAGCCCTTTGCGGAACGCTCGGCATATCTGGCGAAGGTATGTGGCGGCGACGTCGATTTGCGGGCGCGTGTCGAGCGGATGCTGGCGGCTGGTTTGCAGGGTGAGCGTATGCCAGAGCCTTCGATTCCGCATGAGGCGGGAGAAGCGGCGAATGCAACTGCTGGCGGCCCCACAGCGAACTTCACTGCGCCTTGCGAGCAGATCGGATTAATCCTTGCCGGTCGATACAAACTCTTGCAGATCATTGGCGAAGGAGGCATGGGAAGTGTCTGGATGGCGGACCAGAAAGAGCCCGTGAAGCGCCGCGTGGCGGTGAAACTGATTCGCGTCGATCGAGCCAACTCAAAAACGATTCTGTCTCGGTTCGAAGCCGAACGGCAGGCGATCGCTCTGATGGACCACCCGAACATTGCCAAACTGCTCGACGCCGGAACGACGGACGCAGGTCAGCCCTTCTTCGTAATGGAACTGGTCAAGGGAATTCCGCTCACTGACTATTGCGACACACACAAACTCAGCGTTCAACAACGCCTCGGACTGTTTCAGCAGATTTGTTCAGCGGTTCAACACGCCCACCAGAAGGGCATTATTCACCGAGACCTGAAGCCGACGAACGTTCTGATCGAAATCCATGATGGCAAGGCGGTCCCGAAGGTGATCGACTTTGGCTTGGCGAAAGCGACCTCGGAGCTTCAATTCACCGAACAATCGCTCTTTACGGCGTTTGGGACCGTGATGGGCACGCTGCTCTATATGGCGCCAGAACAGGCCAACTTCAACGCCATTGACGTGGATACACGAGCCGACATTTATGCTCTCGGCGTGATGCTTTACGAACTACTCACGGGCACAACGCCGCTCTCGCGCGAAACCGTAAAGAAAGCCGGCATTGATGAGATGCTGAAACTGGTGCGTGAACAGGAAGCGCCGACGCCGAGCAGCCGGTTGAGTTCGCCGGCTTCTTTGCCGAGCGTGGCGGCGAATCGTCAAAGTGAGCCGGCGAAACTTGGGCGGTTCGTGAAGGGTGAGCTGGACTGGATTGTGCTCAAGGCGCTCAGCAAGGAGCGCGATCGGCGTTACGAAACGGCCAATGGTTTTTCCAAAGACATCGAGCGGTTCTTGAATCATGAACCCGTGGCGGCAGGTCCGCCGAATCCGGCCTATTTGCTCAAGAAATTTGTGCAGCGGAACCGGGGTCAGGTGATCGCCGCAGGTTTAGTGTTGATCTCGCTAGTCGTTGGCGTCATTGGCGCGAGTTGGGGACGACTCGAGGCTCGGAAGCAGCGCGATGTGGCAATTCTTGCGCTTGACGAAAAGGAAAAGGCGCGGGCAGCCGAGGAGAAGCAGCGGCAACGAGCGGATCGCAGCGCAACGGAGGCGAAGGCGATCAGTACCTTCCTCACGGAGGACTTACTCAACCAAGCCGATCCCGACAAGAACGCTCAAGATCAGCACGTCACGATCGTGGAACTGTTACATAGCGCCGAAAAACGGATCGGCGGCAACCCCCTCTTTGCTGATCGCCCGGAAATTGAAGCAACCTTGCGACTGACCATCGGCAAGACCTTTTTCAAACTCGGCCTTTATCCCGAGGCGGAACGCCATATGCGCCGCGCGATGGAACTTCGACAAAAGGCTTTTGGGCTCGACAATCTAGAGACTTTGGCGGCCCGAGAAGCGTTTACGGATTTCCTAAATCTACGACTTGCTCGCCCCGAAGAGGCCGAACCCCTGGCGAAGGAAACCTGGGACGCCCGTGCCCGTCTACTCGGCGCCGAACACCGGGATACGCTCGATTCTCTCGACACCTATGCACAAGTGTTTAGGAAATCTGAGGCGACCCAAAGAAGCCATGGTGCTCTACGTTCAGTGTCTCGAAGCCCGCCGCCGTGTTCTTGGGCCTACGGATAGCGACACCCTGGTATCCATGAATGGTATCGGCGTGTTGCTTAATGAGGCGGGCGTGTGGCACGAGTCGATTCCGATGTTCAAGGAAGTGCTTCGACTCCATAACGAGGAGCTTAAAGCCCATCCGGTTAGTAAGTACGGCGCCTCCTTGCCGGCGGTCGTGTCAGCGAATCTCGCTGTCGCGCTCTATATGTCAGGAGATCAGGCTTCCGCCGAGCGACTCGTCGCTGAACAAGAACCCATTTCAGCCAAATTGTTTGGGAAAGACAATCCTTTCACCGATCAATTTCGAAGCGTTTCCGTTCGGCTTTTGTGCGAACAAAACCGACTGGAGGAAGCAATTGTAAAGGGACGGGAGGTTCTCGCGCGGCGCCGCAAGATCTATGCTCCTGAGCATCCACTCACTGGGAATGCTCTCCTCGATCTGGGGCGGGCGCTTACATTGCAGGGCGAATTTGTGGAAGGTGAGCAAATGGAGAGCCAAGCCTTAGCCATCTACAAAAAATCGCCCTCTCAATCTGAATATTATCCCGCGTGGGCGGAACAATGGCGCGGAGCGGCGCTCACTGGGCTTAGTCGCTGGAGTGAAGCGGAGGCGATGCTTGTATCCGCAGAGCAAAAGCTGCGCACGGTTCCGATGACTCCGCCACGACATTACCGCGAGTCTTTGAAAAGCCTCGTGAAGCTTTACGAGGCATGGAATAAGCCCGCCGAAGCGGCGAAATGGCAGGGTGTGTTGGCAAAATACGACATCGACCATGGCGAGACGTTAACGCCTAAAACGAAGTGACTCGTAGGTTGTGAGGAAGTGCTCTCAAGGGGTGAATTGCCACTTCAGGGCTCTGAGATTGTTGGGCGATGCTTACCTGAGGTTCAGAAGCGTGCGTTTTTTTGGCGCCCAGGAGGCGGTGTGGAGGGGCCAGATTTGGGTTGTCCATTTGTGTTGTTAAGGCGGCTCGGTTTTTGGTGGTGAGGGTTTTTAGTAGGGCAGAGGGAGAAGGGAGTTGGCAGTGGGGAGTGGGCGGTAGGGAGGGGAATGGGTTCGGTTTTTTGGTTCCGTTGCTGGGCGCTCTTCGGGGGAGCCCTTGCTTACGCAGCGGGTTGGGATTGGGGATTTTTCTGGTGTTCCCATGCGCCCGTTTTGATGGGGGCGGAGCGCTCCGCAATGTCTTTTGAATACTCGCGTCGCGGCTAACCGGTGGGGGCGGGGACCTCGCTTACGCTTCGGGTTGGGATTGGGGTTGGGTTGGTGTGGGGTGATGAATCGTCCC
>JBKJSI010000625.1:0-6522 GCA_046595915.1 Pirellulaceae bacterium | reverse complement strand
CCGTGCCCCGCCAATTTCGCCCACGGCTCGTAGGCATAGTCACTTGTTAGGCGATCCAATTCGGGGTACGCGTCTGATGGCACAAAATACTCTGCACCATGTCTCAACTTCGCGTATTCTCTCATCACTTGCGATTGCGTTGACGCTCGGCGTCGCCAACTTTGGATGCAAGCCGCCCACCCCTGCCGCAACTGAGTTGCCGGTACCGAAGGTCACGACCACGGCGGTAGTCTCACAAGAAACGACGAACTACGACGAGTACACCGGGAAAACCGAAGCATCGGAGATTGTCGAAATCCGCGCAAGGGTATTTGGGTATTTGAAGTCGATTGACTTCAAAGAAGGGGATTTTGTCAAAGAAGGCCAACCGCTCTTCAGCATCGAGCCAGATGAATACGAAGCGATCCATAAGCAATCAATCTCGAAGATTGGCGTCCAAAACGCGCAGCTCGAGCTGGCGAAGACAAAATTGGCGCGTAATGAAAAGTTCGTGAAGAGCGGAGCCATCTCACAGGAAGAATACGAGGAATCAGTGGCATCTGTTAAGGCGTCGGAGGCGTCGATCGAAGCAGCCAAGGCGAATGCGGATCGTACGGCCCTCGATCTGAAATACACCGTGGTGAAATCGCCTCTAAATGGGCGCGTCGATCGGGCGTATGTTTCGAAGGGTAATCTCCTGACAGGTGGTCAGGCGTCTGGAACATTGCTAACCACCATCGTCAATGAGCAACCGATGTATGTTTATTTTGATGTCGATGAAAAGGCGCTGCTGGGCTACATGCGGATGCGTTCCGGCAACAGCGAAAAGTCACCAGGAAGCCTCCGCGATGCGAATATCCCTTGCCTCGCGCGTTTGGCAGACGAGCAAGAATATTTGCACGCAGGCCAGCTCGATTTCGCCTCGAATCAGGTCAACAGCAGTACCGGCGTCGCTCGCTTGCGGGGCGTGTTTGAGAATAAGGATCGAAAGCTGGTAAGCGGACTGTTCGTCCGCGTTCGCATTCCGGTGGGAAAACCCTATCCGGCACTGCTTGTTCCGGAGCGGGCGCTAGGGACAAGTCAGAGCATCAAGTTTGTTTACGTTGTCGGTGAAGATGGTACCGCGGAGAGACGCATCGTCGAGTTAGGAGAAGCCCGCGAAGATATGCGAATTATCAAGTCAGGGCTCAAAGCGGGAGAAAAGGTGATCGTGAAGGGAATTCAGCGCGTGAAGCCGGGACAAAAAGTGGAAGCGGAAGTAGAGGCAAAAGAGAAACCAGCCTCTAAAGAGCCAGCAAGTGAAGAGGCCAAGCCGTAGTCCGATGCCGGTTCATCCAATCCTAACTGCGCTCATTCCGCGCCGGAGCGATATCCCCTGTGGCCACTTTCTTCATCGACCGTCCCATCTTCGCCGCCGTCATTTCGATCATTATCACGCTCGCCGGCGCAATCGCGGTGGGCATCTTGCCCGTGGCACAGTACCCCGAGATCACTCCGCCCACCGTCCAAGTGAGTTGCTTTTATCCCGGCGCAAGTGCGAACGTCGTTGCGCAGACGGTAGCCGCGCCGATCGAGCAGCAGATCATTGGCGTTGAGAACATGCTCTACACGAGCTCTCAATGCACGAATGATGGCGGTTACAACCTGACCGTGACGTTCGAGGTCGGCGCCGATCTCGATATGGCCCAGGTGCTCGTACAAAACCGAGTGAACCTGGCGCTGCCAACCTTACCTTCCGAAGTGAAACAGACGGGCGTGAGCGTCAAGAAAAAACCGCCCAACATTCTCCTCGTGGTCAATCTGATTTCTCCGAAGGGCTCGCTCGATCAGCTCTTTCTTAGCAATTTCGCGACGATTCAAGTTCGCGATGAGCTTGCACAAATCAAGGGCGTCGGCGATGTCAGTTTCATGGGGCAGCTCGACTACAGCATGCGAGTCTGGCTCGACCCCGAACGGATGGCGGCGCGAGACTTGTCGGCCAGTGATATTGTCGCCGCGCTGCGCGAGCAGAACGTCCAAGTCGCGGCCGGCGCCCTCGGCCGCCCTCCGGTCCCCAATGGACAGGATTTTCAATACACGCTGAGTACGCTGGGGCGGCTTACCGATCCTACTCAATTCGGCAGTATCGTCGTAAAGACGGGCGCGAAGGGGGAACTGATCAGGCTTAACGATGTCGTCTCTGAAATGCGCAAGGATGAATCAGGACGGTCATTTGGCGGAGTGCAACTCGGCGCCAAAACGGAAGATACCTCTTGTGCTTTGGATGGCCAGCCTTCCGTGGGACTCGCGATCTATCAACAGCCTGGGTCCAACGCCCTGACGACGGCCGATTTGATCGGCGAGCGCATGAAGGAGCTCAAGGAGACGCTGCCTTTTCCACCAGACCTCGACTACAAAATTGTGTACGACACGACACCCTTCATCGCGGAATCGATCAACGAAGTATTCAAGGCGCTGCGCGATGCCATCATCTTGGTCGCCATCGTGGTGCTCGCTTTTTTGCAATCTTGGCGTGCGACGCTGATCCCGCTCATCGCTGTGCCCGTTGCGATTGTGGGAACCTTTGGCGTCATGCTCGGAATGGGCTTTAGCCTCAACAATCTCTCTCTATTCGGGTTAGTTCTCGCGATCGGAATTGTCGTCGACGATGCGATTGTCGTGGTCGAAGCCGTCGAGCATCACATCGAGCATGGTTTGTCGCCCAAGGAGGCTGCGCGCAAAGCGATGGGAGAGGTCACCGGACCGATCATCGCGATCTCCCTCGTGCTGATGTGCGTGTTTGTTCCCTGTGCATTTATTTCCGGTATCACCGGGCAGTTCTTTCGGCAATTTGCTCTGACCATCGCGGTCTCGACCTTCTTTTCCGCAGTCAATTCGCTGACGCTCAGTCCAGCCCTCTGTGGATTGCTGCTAAAAGCCAAGCACGAGCAGCGCGACCCACTCACCCTGATCATCAACTTTGCACTGGGATGGTTCTTCAAACTGTTCAATCTCGGCTTCACCGCCGCCTCGAGTATCTACAGCCGATCCGTCGGTTTGCTTCTGCGAGTGAGCGTCGTCGTCCTCGTGATTTATGGCGGCTTGCTCTACGCGACCTATGTGGGGTTCACCATCGTTCCGACAGGCTTCATCCCGTCTCAAGACAAGGGATATCTACTCGTTGACGTACGCTTGCCCGACTCCTCATCACTAGAGCGCACCAAGGCGGTGATGGCGCAAGTAGAAAAAATCGCCCGGGGCGTCGCCAAGCCGTCAGCAGGCAAAGAAGGAGAGCATGAGGGAGAACACGAAGCTCGCGAAGGCGGGGTTCCGGGCATCGCCCATACGATCACCATTTCAGGTCAGTCGATCGTGCAGAACGCCATCGGCTCCAACTTCGGGACTATCTATGTCGTGCTCGACGATTTTCACCATCGGCACGGCGGTGAACTCGGCGCCGATGCAATCGCGTCGAAGCTCCGTAACGCTTGCTATCGCGAGGTTCAAGAAGCGTCCGTCGCCGTGTTTGGTGCGCCTGCGGTGGATGGACTGGGCAATGCGGGCGGCTTCAAGATCATGGTTCGCGATGCGGGCGCACTCGGCCTCGATTCGTTGCAAGAGGGCGCGGACAATCTGGCGGCCAAAGGAAACGAAGAACCTGGTCTGACAGGCCTCTTCAGCGCATTCCGATCGCAGACGCCGCAAATGTATGTCGATATTGACCGCGAGCGCTGCAAAGCGATGGGCGTGCCCTTGAGCGAAGTCTTCTTAACGTTGCAGCTCTATCTGGGCGGCTATTACACCAACGATTTCAACCAATTCGGTCGCACTTGGCAGGTCAACCTTCAAGGTGATCCGAAGTACCGACTTCGGCCGGAGCAGGTTCGCCAACTCAAAGTACGAAATCTCGCCGGTCAGATGGTCCCGCTCGGCAGCGTCACGCAGGTGACGGAATCGGGCGGCCCCGCACTGGTCACGCGATACAACTCGATCACGGCAGCCGCCGTCAACGGCGCCGCGCTGCCGGGCGTCAGTTCGGGCGACATGATTCGTTCCGTCGAATCGGTGGCGAAACAAGAGTTGCCACAAGGAATGAACTTTCAATGGACGGAATTAACGCTGTTACAGATCCGCGCGGGAAATACGGCGATCCTGGTGTTTGGCATCGCCGTGGTTCTTGTCTATCTGGTGCTCGCCGCGCAGTACGAGAGCCTCACGCTTCCACTCGCGGTGATTCTGGTCGTGCCGATGTGCCTTCTCTGTTCCGTCGTTGGCGTCGGCATGGCGGGCATGGATATCAACATCTTCGTGCAAATTGGATTCATCGTGCTGGTGGGACTCGCGAGTAAAAACGCGATTCTGATCGTGGAATTTGCTAAAGAAAAATCGGCCAAGGGTGAAGCGCCATTCGAGGCAACCGTCGAAGCCTGCCGTCAACGATTGCGGCCGATCATCATGACGTCACTCGCCTTTATCCTGGGCGTGGTTCCCTTGGCGATCGCCGTCGGCGCAGGCGCAGAAATGCGAAGCACGCTCGGCATCGCCGTCTTTGCGGGCATGCTCGGTGTAACGATCTTCGGCATTTTCCTCACGCCGGTATTTTACTACTTGGTCGTCCGCATCTTTGGTCAGCCGCGTGAGATCAAGTAAACGCCATTGAGGGGCAGCAAGAGGCGAGCCGCGGAAGTCACTCAACATATTCACTTCCGGGGCGAAGCAGGTATGGAAGAAAACCGAGAACTCTACGGAACACGCGAAAGCCTAGCCGGTTGCTGGAAGAGACTAGTCGTCGCCGATTTGCTCTACAAGCTCCTCGCCTTTGTCGTTCTCACTCCCATCTTTAGCCTGCTCTTTCGCGGCCTGCTGCAATGGAGCGGCAACGGCGCCCTTAGCGATGTCGATATCGCTTACTTCTTCGCCGGACCCTACGGCTGGTTCTGTGCGATTTTGCTTGGCTCTCTGTCTCTAGGGATCATTGCACTGGAGCACGCTTCGCTACTCGCCATTCTCGGCGCAAGCGCCAAAGACAAACGCCTTGGCATCTTTCATTCACTCAAGTTCGCCGCTCGACATTCACCATCAATCCTTCGAGTGACCGGCAGGCTAATCGCTTATTCGTTGCTGATCTTGGCGCCATTCCTGGGCATTGCCTTGGCGACCTACTTTTGGCTGCTCGGTGAATATGACATCAACTATTATCTCAAAGAGCGCCCGAAGGAATTTCAAATCGCTGTCGGCGTGGGAATAGCTCTAGCGATCTTGCTCGCCTGCCTGCTCTTGAGAATGGTCTCGAATTGGTTCCTCGCGTTGCCGCTAGTGCTCTTTGATCACGTGCCCGCCAGATCCGCGCTGCGGGAAAGCAAGCGGCTCATGAAGGGGCATCGCATTCGCATTTGCCTATGGATTTTCGGCTGGCTTGTGGCCGGATTTCTATTGAATGCAGTCTCGACAATCATCGTCGGCGCCGTAGGCAGAGTCCTGATTCCCAAAAGCGCACATTCGCTCGTGCTGTTAGCGGGCCAAGTTGGCCTGATGCTCATCGTACTGACTGTGAGTAGCCTCCTTCTCAATTTGATCAGCACGATCGGTTTCTCGCTAATCCTGTTTCATGGCTATCGAACTTGGAATCCACGCGCCAGCGAAGCGATCGAACACACCAGCCTCTCTGGCGCAAAAGGCGCGAGCGATCTACCCGCGCTAACTCGCCCCAGACTCGCTGCCGCCGGCATGATCGGCATCCTCCTCTCCGCGTTAGTTGGTGTGATCGCCATTAACTCCTTGCGGCTCGAAGACAACACTCAA
Organism: Pirellulaceae bacterium; assembly: GCA_046595915.1. Classification (GTDB taxonomy): domain Bacteria; phylum Planctomycetota; class Planctomycetia; order Pirellulales; family Pirellulaceae; genus JBKJSI01. Next base: position 762 of record JBKJSI010000625.1, on the reverse strand, counting down.
GTCATGGGCCACCGAGGCGCCGCCAGCCTTGCGCCTGAGAATACGCTGGCGGCGATGCAGGCGGCGATCGATGCGAAGGCCGATTGGGTCGAGATCGATGTCCAAGAAACGGTCGATGGCGAAGTGATCGTGATTCACGACAGCGACTTCATGAAGCTCGCCAAAGACAAACGCAAAATCTGGGATTTGAAAATCGATGAGGTCAATACCATCGATATCGGCAGCTGGTTCGACAAGAAGTTTTCGAAAGAGCGGGCCCCCACCTTGGCCCAAGTGCTCGACCTATGCAAAGGAAAAGTCGGCGTCATCATCGAACTAAAATATTACGGCCACGATCAAAAGCTCGAAGAGCGAGTAGCCGAAATTGTCGACCGCTGTGGAATGGCTAGCCAAGTGATGGCAATGTCGCTGAAGCCCGCAGGCGTCAAGAAAATGAAAGCCCTCCGCCCCCAATGGAAATGCGGCGTGCTAATGTCCGTCTCAGTCGGAAATATCCAGCGCCTCGATGCGGATTTCCTCGCCGTGAATGGCAAGTTCGCCACTCGCAGTTTAGTGAACCGAGCCCATCAAGCTGGTAAAGAAGTCTACGTCTGGACCATCAACGACCCGGCAACCATGTCGATGATGATGAATAGGGGCGTCGACGGCCTTTTGACTGATCGCCCTGATCTTGCTCGCCGAGTGCTGGCTCAGCGCGCTGAGATGAATAGTTCAAAGCGAGTTTTGACGGAAATCGCGGCCCTATTGGGCGCAAAACCCGAA
>JBKJSI010000444.1:0-4166 GCA_046595915.1 Pirellulaceae bacterium | reverse complement strand
CGCGGCACCCTCGACAACACGCTCATCATCGCCATGGGCGAATTTGGCCGCACGCCCTACATGGGCACCCAAGACAGCACCGACGGGCGCGACCACTGGCCCTCCGTCATGTCGATGTGCCTAGCCGGCGGCGGCCTCCGCCACGGCCAAGTCATCGGCGCCACCGAAAAAGATGGCGGCACAATCCGCGAACGCCCCGTAACCCCCGCCGACCTAGCCGCCACCCTCTTCCGCTACTTCGGCGTCTCCCAAGACACGTACTACACAGACAATCAAGGCCGCCCGCGGTTAGTCATCGAAAACGAAGGTAAGCCAATCTCAGAATTGTTCTGACTACTCGTTCCCAGGCTCCCTGCCCTCCTCATTACACACAATTTGAGTTGCTGTTTTTGGAGCCTGGGCCGAAGGCGCTCCAGGCGAGGGCGAAATCTCTTAGGCGCTGGAGGCCGATCCAGGTGGTTTGAGGCCCAGGGGGGCCGTCGTGCTTTCGTGCTAAGTGACCTCCAAGTCGCGCAACCATGATCATGGCCTGTCCGATCGTAGGAGGCGTCTTGAGCGGCGCCTGCTTGCGAAGAATGACATAGAGTGATTTCCATTCCTCGGGTGCAAGCAGGGTTTCGCACGAGAGATCTGGCTGTGTTCGCCCCAGCATCATGAGGTAGTTCACTCGCCAGGCCACAATCAGATAGACCGCCAGGCAGCGTTGAAATCGCTCCAAGGTTTCGAATTGCAATTCCTCAACACCACAGCCGACTTTCAGAATGCGAAAGTAGATTTCGATCTTCCATCGCAAGACGTAGTATTCGATCACGCGAACCGCATCTTCTTTGGTGGAAACGTTGAGATTGGTCAACAATAACCACTCGACCGGCTTCTCATCCGATGGCGGATTGGACTCCCACACGTAAACCGCACGGATCGTTTGGCTCGGCAGCGCGCCTCCAATCCGCGGCTGGCCGCCAAGCGTGACCTGCGTCGCGCGAACTTCGACTTGAGTTTTTCGGGCGGTGCGAGGTTGGTTGCGTTTTGTTTTGTCACTGGACTGGGGTTGATTGTCGCTCACTTCGATGTCCAGCGTCGTCAATAAGGGGGCCGCTTTGCAGGCGTCCCACAGATGGCGCATTGGCTCTTCTTTCGCCAACCGGCGATCTTGGTAGGCGCGGGTGATCCAGTCGGCGGAGCGTTCCTGTTGCGTTTTTATCGTGTTGGCGTAAGCGAAGCAGTCGAGGATGTCGGCTTCGCTATCCGAGACGACGATGACTTGGGTCAAGGGACAACGCTCTGCGGCCTGGCAGCCCTGCTTGTAACCTTCCAGCCAACGATAGCTTTCCTTGTCTGTGAAAGGAACGCTGCGTTTCTCAATCGCTTTTTCACTTTTCGTTAACCGCTTGTTTTCGTGAAAAACCTGCCAATCGCGCGCCCAACCTTGGGCAAACAGGATTCCCACAGGCAAGCCCTGCGGCGTTAACGCCAAGCCCACATGTTCGAACATGCCATGATCGTATTCGCTGGCGAGCGGACCCGCGCCTTCGACCTGTACCTCGGGCCGAGTCAGGTTCAGGGTAGTCGTATCTTGAGCAACGATCACTACGGACTGAGATGCCATGCGACCCAATGTGGCGACTTGATGAGCGCGGAGAATCTCGTCAGGTTGAACTGAGCCGTTGTCAAAGAAACGATAAGCAGCCAACGTTTCACCCCAGCTAGCGCAAGCTGTTGGAATGCTCACAGAAGGCCTCGCCGCTAATGCCGAAACCACTTTGACGCATCGATCATTCAATCGCGAGTCACCCAAGTCGAGCTCACTCAGTTCCTCACTCACCCAAGCTTGCATCCTTGCATGCTCCTTCCCTCAAAATCCTCCAAGCAACGCAACCTACTTACACGGCCTAGCCTGTCGGCGCCAATTGCAATTGTGTGTAATGAGGAGGGCGGAGCCTGGGATCGAGTAGTATAAATTGACCATGCCCAGCTTTAAGCCACATTTTGAAACTGGGGCAAATGACAATTTCCGCCTGACATGTAGGCGATGATTTCCAGTTCGACGCCTAGTGATTATTGATTCATGCACCAGGAACTTGACATATTCATAGCCGTGGGGTTCACTGGGAGGTATGAGACCTACAGGAACGGCGGCGGATTTGGAAGCACGGCGTCGGCGGGCGGTGAAGTTGCTCGCCGAGGGTTGGATGATAAAGGATGTTGCGGCGGCCGTGGGGGCCAGTCGCCAATCGGTGAGTGCTTGGAAGAGGCTTGCCGGGACGCGAGGTGAACGCGCCAAGGGATTGACTGCGGTACCGCAGCACCTTCCGCAATGTCGGCTTTCGACGTCCCAGCGCTCGAAGTTGATACGTCTGTTGCGGGTCGGGCCTCGCAAAGCGGGCTTCGATTCGGACCTCTGGACGCTGCCAAGAGTCACGGCGCTGATCGATCAAACGTTTGGGGTCTCGTACCACTCAACGCACGTCGGTCGGTTGCTGCATGCGCTGGGTTTTTCTTGCCAGAAGCCCGAGCGACGAAGCAAAGAGCAGGATCCGGAGGCGGTGCGAGTATGGCGCGAGGCGAAGTGGCCCGCCATAAAAAAAGGGGACTCGGGAGCAAGCTAGCGTCGTATTGATCGATGAATCGGGCTTTATGTTGCAGCCCTTGGTGCGTCGCACGTGGGCCTTGTCGGGCCACACGCCTGTGCTTGACCAGTGGGACCGCCGTGACCGCGTGAGCGTCATCACGGCTCTGGCGTTGTCTCCGCAGCGCCGGCGGGTGCGGATGTTTTTCCGACTCCTGGACCATAACGCCAAGGCCGAGGATTTCATCTGGTTTCTCCATGACCTTCGCAACGACCTGGGGCGAAAGCTGCACGTGGTGTGGGACAACCTGGGCGCCCACCGCAAGACCGAGAGCTTCCTGCAAGAAATTGGTTGCCCCTGGGTTCGGTTTCATCGTCTACCGCCCTATGCGCCAGAACTGAACCCCGTCGAACACGTGTGGTGTACGGCGAAGTGGGGCCGATTGGCGAACGCACCGCCTGCGGACTTGGGCGCGATGCGCAGCAGTGTTCAAAATACCCTGGCCACTCAGTCTGACGAGCAGCACCTACTCAAAGCGCACTTCCGCTGGGCTCAGCTTGACCTGGATTGAGTAAACTTCCTGGTGCATGAGTCAATAAGATGCCGCACATCAAGAGGCAAACGAAAAGCAAAGTAGAAATGTTGGCAAAAAGTCGCCATGAATGTGCGCGTGGTTTGCTGCGGACCGAGAGACATTTGAAGGACGACTCATGTTCACACACCCCGACGGATTCCTCGAAGCGAGAGAATCGCACTACCAGCAATTCTTCGGCGCCCTCAAGCACCCGGTCATGCACTCGACCGATCTCAAACCCGTCCACATCGATATCTATCAATTCGAGCCGACCAGTGGACGGCCTTTTTGGACGCTGATCTCCGGCGGCATGAGTAATGATCGGCAAATCGAGCCCGTAGACTGCGACGAACGAATGTCTACGCGGGCGGAAATCATGATGTACGTTCAAGAGCCGCAAGGATGGATGTTCAACGTGCTCAAAGGCCTCGCCGAAATGCCATTTGACAACGACACCTGCCTCCATTGGTGGCACACGGTTCCCAATGGCAAGCCGATGACCGCCAAGCCATCCCTGCTCACGTCCTACTTCTTTTCGCCGCCTTACTTCGAGCCACAGGGGTTTACCGACTTCCACCTCGACGGCGATCGAGTCGATTTCCTTTGGATGATCCCGATTACTGAAGCCGAACGTAAATTCGCCATCAAGCAGGGGTCGCGGAACCTCGAGCAAAAAATGATTGAAGTTGAATTATCTCCCATTGTCGATGAGACTCGCAAGTCGATTGTCTAAACGGGTAGCGGCAGTCGCTCCTAGGCAGGGAATGGGATGATAAGAGATATCACATGACATCCTGAAACTGCGTCAGATGAATATCTCCGCCCGGCATATGAGCGATAATTTCTAACTCGCCGCCCAATGCTTGGATCAGCCGATTTAGCGTGCTGATTTGCATATCTTCTTGCGACTCTAAATAGCTCCTCGCCGGCAGCGTAGCGCGATCGCTCTGGAAATGAAAACAGGCTTGGCTCTAAGTTTGTTGGTTTAACCGACAACAAGCCTCAGAGGACCAAGCCATGGACGG
>JBKJSI010000433.1:0-5701 GCA_046595915.1 Pirellulaceae bacterium | reverse complement strand
CCGTCCATGGCTTGGTCCTCTGAGGCTTGTTGTCGGTTAAACCAACAAACTTAGAGCCAAGCCTGTTTTCATTTCCAGAGCGATCGCGCTACGCTGCCGGCGAGGAGCTATTTAGTTGCCGCACTGGCGACAAAGGGTCGTCTCAAACGTTTCGCAACACGCTTTCTCACCGTTGCCGTGGCTTTTCTCTTCATCCAACAATTCGCCACCTTCTACCGACTCGAAAACGCCTGGGGCGATTCTCTATTTCTTCGCCTTTATAGCTGGCTCTGGAACTGGCGGCATGGCGAGCCCTATCCACCCTACGAACACGAGCGCCATTTGTTGCTTCAGTCGATGACCTACTTGCATGTCGATTATCTGGTTGCTTGCGATTGCATCACGAGTTGGTGGCTTGGCGGAGTCGCAGCTTGTGTATTGGATTTTGTCGACAATCGCAACGACGCATCAGAACTATCAACATATTCAGCTGATTCGCCGTTCTGGACTTCTTGGCGCCGAGTGTCGCTGATATTCGTCACTCTCTCTGCGATTGTCGTGGGGATTTGGCTTTGCAACCACCCCGATCGGCGATACTACGGCATGTCAATTCTCGAAGTCAGCACCATCCTCGCGGCGCTCGGCTTAGGAAGTCCTTACGCGGCATGGTCGACCAGATCGAAACGCTGGCTCCTCGCGTTGGCGGTCTACTTAGGGCTCGTTATTCTCGCGTACGCGCACGACCGCAAATGGAGTTACTGGGATTTTGGCCTCAGCACATCAGCCTTCGACTTACTCTACCTGCACTTCTTTCGTGGCGAACCGCTGGCGTTTTGGAAGATTGCCCCACCTGCCGATTCGCAGCTGATTGATCCAGTCGCAAAGGATTTTTCGATAGCTTTAATCGGCGTTTTTGGCGTTTGGTTTGCCAGCGTGGCGGCGATTTGCTGGCGACCGGCTCAGCAAAATAGGCTGGAATAATCGCCCATTTGCAGTCAATTCGCTTGATCGAAGTACATTGTTCTTCGAATCTGTAAGGATAATGGGAACCTTTTGCTGCCGGCGCGGCTTTCTATTCTTGTAGCAACCGCACAACGCCGCACGGGACGACTGAATTGACCGCAGAGAATGCTGCTTCCGAGCAAGTCGAAGAGGACGAAGCGAGCCTGATGGAATCGGCACGGACCGATTCGCAGGCTTTATCAATCCTCTATCGGCGGCATTACGCAGCGATCTATGGGTATGTGTACCGCCGAATCGGAAACAGCCACGACGCCAGTGATGTCGTCGCGGAAACGTTTCTCGCGATGGTGCGTTACTTACCTCGCTTTCGCTGGACCGGTGCGCCGTTTCGGGCTTGGCTGCTGCGGATTGCGACGACTCAGATCAATCGCTGGGCGCGACGCCGGAAGTGGACGAGGCTTTGGAGCCGTGTTGATGAAACGCATCCATCCGCCGTTGATCCACAAGCTACGGGCGACGCAAGGCTTGAGCAACTTCGTCAGGCACTTTGGAAATTGCCGACTCGACTTCAGGCTGTTCTCGCACTGCACTACCTCGAAGAGCAATCACTCGAGGCGATCGGCGAGATTTTGAACTGCCCGATCGGAACCGTGAAATCACGATTAGCCCGCGGGCGCGATGCTTTGCGAGCCGTTCTCATTCCCAGAGAGGAGAAGCCATCCGATGAAGAGCAACTCGATGAACAACGACTCGATAAGCAACGAGCAATTGGATTGTTTCCTCAACGCGCTGAAGTCTAGTTCGCCAGAACCAGGCTCGTTCGATGTCCATTTAGAACAACGACTCATTAAGGAGCAAGGAAAAATGACCGTACGTCGACGAAGAATGAAACTGGCCATCGCGGTGGCCGCAGTATTTATGCTGAGCGGAGTCGGCTTTGTCGCCGCCGGGGGAGACACGATGCTCGCCCGCTATGCCGCCGCTACGCCGCAGGAAAAAGAAGAGATCACCGAAAGCCCCGTGATCTCTTATGTGCATGGGCTATTGCGGCATGTCCACGATCACCTTCGCCGCTTACATGGACCTGGGCCTGACCAGACTGAGCAAGAGCTGCATTCTTATGGCGATGAGAAGTAGGTCATATGAGTATCACACCGCTTGCAGGCCTTCTTGGAGCGCCTGCAAGTGTTTTACAAAGTGTTCCGCGAGAATGTCGCGATAAAGCTCAGCGTTGCGTTTTAGTTCGTGTTTGAGCATGACTTGCATCAGGGGGTCGGTTAGGATTGAGCCGAACGTGCAGTGTAGAATCTGTCTGCCGGGTTTCGTGAAACCCTTTCCGTTCGGGACGTCGGCCCACTTTTCTAAATACTCAGCTTCGAGTTGACCCGGCAATGGAATCTCTGCTGGTGAGGGCGCGGACTGGAGCGTCGCGGAAACGTGATAGGTCGCTTTGTCTTCGTTGTATTTCAGTCGGGCGCGAGTCACGATGTCGCGGAAGAAAGGTGGATCAACGCGGGCGATCACCCGAAGCGCTTCGAGATAGCTCGTCCCGGCGGTTTTGACGTGGAATTTGCCGCGAGTTTGGCGGGCGAAGGCCGTGTAGATCGAAATCTTGTCTGAGCCGGAGTGGAGGCTGAGCTTGTAAGGGCCGAGCATTTCGGCGATGGCGGCGTGATCGGCGACGGAGGCTTCGAACGCGGCGATGTCGCCTTTGAAGTCGACGCCTTTTTCAAAATCGCCGATGAATCGCGGGGCGAGGCTCACGAGCTTCATCCCGCGATCAAGGCAACGTTTGGCGACGATGAAATGCTCGGGGAGCGTGGTGGGATGATCGGTTTCGTCGACGCTGAGTTCGACTTCATGTTCGCGCCCGAGACTTTCGCACGATGACTTCAAGTGGTCAGCCAAGTCGCAGGCGTGATTGACGGCGCGGCCATATTTGATCGCGGCGCGGAGGCAGTCTTGTCGAGTAAGACGCAGCGCCGTGCCATTGGGGAGCGAAACCTGCTTGTCGGCGTGCTCGATCGCCCACTCGACTTCATCCTGAATCATCATGAAGCGGCCCTCGAGTTCGGAGGCGCTCAGGTTGACCGCGTTCGCGTCGACGTGCGGAGACGGGTCGAGCGTGAAGAAGGTAAAGCCGGCGGCTAGCGTGGCATCGATGTCATCCTTCGTCTTGAGATGATCGGCATCGGCGCCGTTGGGGCCAACCCAGCCGGCGGACTTGATGCCGGCGAGTGCGTCGGCGATGACGCCTTGCGGCGTGCGGCCCGTGCGGGCCATTTCGCGGATCGATTGTTGGGCGAAGATCGGGGCGAGTCCGGCTCCGGCGCGTTTCATCGCTTCAACGTGGCCGGGCGTCGCGAGGCCGGTGCGATCGCCGAAGCCGAAGGAGGGAGTCAAACCGAGGAGTTGGAATTGTGACACAGAGCGGCTCGTATCGTTAAAGGCTGATGAGTTGATTGGCGCGGCGCTGGCGATAGTATTTCAGTCCTGGCAGGAAGAAACACAGGGCCGCGACGACGCCGTAGATAAAATGCGAATAGGCGGGGAAGACGGCCATCAGGAACGCGGTTGCGAAAAGGGCGGCGGCTTGGAAGTAAAACGCGCCGGAGAGAATGCCCGCTTTGACGACGAAGACCATGCCGGAGACAAGGGCGAGGACGGGCGAGAGCTTTAGCACGTCCAGGTGAAGCATCCATTCCACCGGAAAGAGGCAGGCGATGCAGATCATGCTGGCGCCCCAGACGTGGGCGATCTGTCGCTCGACGAAGAGCACCGGCCCCTGTTTTTTTCGCAGCCACCAGAACACCGCCGCCCAGCTACCGAGGCCCGCGGTCCAAAGCGCGAAGTAGTAAAGCGGGCTGCCGACGCCGGTGAGTTGCAGGATGTTGGTCAGGCAGCAAATCGCGAAGAGCGCGACGCTGTGCCACATCCAGAGGAGGCCCCAGTTTTCGAGAATGGTGGCATGGTGCGTTTCGCGAATGAGGCGGCTGACGATGTGCGAGAGGCGGCCGCCGGTGCTCGGAGGCGTTTCACCGCGAAGGTAGGCTTCGAGATCGGCTTGCAGCGCGGCGGCGCTTTCTTGGCGCAGGTCGGGCGGTTTTTGGAGCGCCCGCATGGCGATCATTTCGAGGTCGCGATCGACTTTCGGATTCAGAAAGTGCGGCAAGGTCGGCTCTTGCTCGCGGACCATCATCTGGATTTCAAAGGCATGCGTCGCCTGGAACGGTGGGCGGCCCGTGAGCATGTGGTAGAGCACGCTGCCGAGGCTGTAGACATCGCTGACCGGGCCGACGAGGTGGCGCCGGCCATCGGCTTGCTCGGGCGACATATAAGCGGGCGTGCCGAGGACCGCGCCGGTGCGGGTTAATGACTCATTCACGCCGTCGAGGTCTTTGGCGAGGCCGAAATCGGTGACATGCGGCTGGCCGTTTTTGTCGAGGATGATGTTCGATGGCTTCAAGTCGCGGTGGATCACGCCGTGCTGGTGCGCGAATTCGATGGCGTCGCAGACGGCGGAGAGAATCCGTGCGGTTTCGCGCGGCGGGAGTGGGCCGTCGGCGAGTTTTTTTGAGAGCGTTTGGCCCTCGATGTACCGCATGACGAAGTACATCTGGCCTTGGTACTCGCCCACGTCGTAAACGGGGACGATGCCGGGATGTTCGAGGCGTCCGCCCTTCTCGGCTTCTTCGCGGAAGCGGCGGCGTTCGTCGGCGGTGGCGAGGGCGCCGCTTTGAAGCATTTTCAATGCGACGATGCGCTGCGGCGTGGAGCTTTTGGCGCGGTAGACGACGCCCATGCCGCCTGAGCCGACGCGTTCTAAGAGCTCGTACTTGCCGAACTGGCAGGGGAGCGGCGGTGACGGGTTGAAGGTCGAGGGGTTCGAATCGCTGCCGCCGGATGTCGCGCGCGAGCCGACTTCGCGGGCGACGCGGACTACTCCCCACAAGCCGCGAAGTTCGCCTGCTAAATCGGGATGCGCCGCGCAGGCGGCTTCGATGTCGACTTTTTCGCCGCGCTGGGCTTGTTCGGAAAGTCGCGAAAAAAGTTCCGCCAGGCGTTCTTCGTCATCCAGGGCGGGCGGCGCGCTAGGAGTGAAGGAAGTGGTTGGCGGGCCGCCATCGGATGCGCCAGCACTCACTCGGATTCCTCCGGCGACGGTGATGGCGGCGATGGCGGGAGGGGTTGCGAGAGGATGTCGCGAAGGCGGCGGACGGCGCGGAGGTATCGCATGCTGGCGGCGGGTTCGCTGAGGCCGAGGGCCTGCGCGGCTTCTTGATTGGAGAGCTGTTCGTAGTGCCGCATGACGACAATCTCGGCGTCGTGCTCGTCGAGCAGGGAGATCGCCCGTTCGACGATCGCGGTCATTTCTTTTTGGGCGACGGCGGCGGCGGGGGTGAGTTCGGGATCGCGGATTTGGCCGATCCAGTCGTGGCGCGATTCCTCGGGGTCGAGGCCGCCGGCGAGGACTTGTTCGCGGTCGACGCTGCGTTTCGCGGAACCGCGGTGGCGGCGGTGGGCGTCGATGATCCGGTCTTTGGCGATTTGCCGCAGCCAGAGGTGGAAGGGCATCATCGGCACGGCGAGGTAGTCTTGCAGGCGGCGGTTGGCTTCGACGAGCACGTCCTGAACGACATCGGAAACATCGATCCGGCGCTGGATTTTTTGGTCGAGCCGCATTTTGACGAGGCGGCGGAGAGCGTCGCGGTGACGATCTAACAGGCGTTCGACGGCGGCGGCGCGGTCCAGGGGCGCG
>JBKJSI010000247.1:0-3079 GCA_046595915.1 Pirellulaceae bacterium | reverse complement strand
CTGGTGAATATTCGCCCGGAATTGCAGTATCGCTTCCGACAATCGATGGAGCGTCAAACAGGCAGTCGATGGTCACCGTAGACTTTCCTCGCGACCTAGAGCTGAGCAAGCTTGCGGGCGAAACGTTGGAGACCGAACTTTCAGCGGCCCTTGCGCGGCTGCGAATGCTCGATCAAGTGAAACGAGATGTGCGGCCTCTTTTGCCAACACTTGGTTTGGAGGAATCGATTCGCTGGCGTCGCAACTGGCTGTCACAATGGGATCTTGCAAGGGCGATGGTGACGCGTGAATCGGGCTTCGAATCGGCAGGCGGCGCTACTTCCATTTGGCTGCGTGAAGCAGATGCTGAGCGTGCGCTAATGGCTTCGGAGGTCGAATTGAGTTCTACCGAGCCTGATCGGGGGCACTCGACGCCGGGTGTTGAGATGCTCGCGGCTATCGCTCAAGGTCGCTCGCGCGTGAAGGGTGCAACGGCCCACTTCGTTAGTGAGGAAAAGCCTCTCTCGATCACTTTTGAGCGGCGTGAGGTTTACGCGGCCGCTTTTGCATCGCTTCGCTCTTCGCTTGAAGAGTCTCCTTGGATTATTTTCGTCGGCGGGGGCGGATTGTTGTTGCTGATGTTTTTTGCTAGTTCGCCAAGGCGTCGCGCGGTCGCGATCGCGATTGCTCCAGCTGTTGCTTGGATTACGCTCGGGACGGCTTGGTGGTTTTGGTTTTCTCCGGCTTGGTTTGGGCCACTCGTTGCGGGGGCGGCGGTGCTGTTTTTGGCCGGCTCATTTGCTCGACGATCGGTGAGTGCTTGGCGTTAGGGTGATACGCTACAATCGCGGTGCTCATAGTAAAGAAGTGCTTTCGGGGACCACGCTATGCGGTTGCTTCATTTTCTTGCCCTGTGTTTGATCGTTGTCGCGGCAAGTGGGGTGCGGGCGGAGGATCCGACGAAAGCATCTGCTGGTTCCAATCGGGCCGATGAGCCATTGCGGAAGGAGTTTTCGCTGGCGGCCGCGGGGGAGTTTTTGGATTCGGCTTCGGCGAAGTGGTATGAAACGAATAAGTGCTTTACTTGCCATACTAATTTTTACTATCTGATGGCGCGGCCATCGCTGACCGCTGCGACGGCAACGCACGGGGAAGTGCGGAAGCAGCTCGAGGAGATGGTGGAGAAGCGGTGGGTTGAATCGGGGCCGCGGTGGGATGCGGAAGTGATTATGGCGGGCGCGGTGCTGGCGCAGCATGATGCGGCGACGACGGGGAAATTGCATGCGACGACGCGCAAGGCTTTGGATCGCACTTGGAGTTTGCAGCGCGAGGATGGCGGGTTCAATTGGCTCAAGTGCGATTGGCCGCCGATGGAGTCGGATGATCATTATGGGGCGACGATGGCGCTGATTGGCGTGGGGGCGGCGCCGGAGGGGTACGCGAAAACGGAGAAGGCGGCGAAGGGTGTGGCGGGGCTGAAGAAATATCTGGCGGCGAATCGGGCGCCGACGTTGCACCACCAATTGATGGTTTTGTGGGCGGATAAGTACTACGGCGATTTGGCGACGGCGGCGGAGCGGGAGGAGACGATTGCCAAGTTATTGGCGCTGCAGCGGCCCGATGGAGGGTGGGCGGCGGCGGCGATGGGGGATTGGAAACGGGGCGATGACAAGCCGCAGGATAAGGAAACGAGCGACGGTTACGGGACGGGTTTTGCGATTTATGTCTTGAGGCAATCGGGAAAGGCGGCGGACGATCCGGCGATTGTGAAGGGAGTTGCGTGGCTGAAAACGCATCAGCGGGAGAGCGGGCGGTGGTATGCGCGGTCGCTGTTTAAGGACAACAAGCACTATTTAAGCCATGCGGGGACGGCGATGGCGATTATGCCGCTCCGGGAGTGCGGGGTGGAATAGGCAGCCTGGCCCAATCGGTTTGTTTCCCCTGCCCAAAGGGGCCCTTCCTAGTTCAAAAAAGGCTTGTTTTCATTAGGCTGCCTAGTATGCCTAGATGGCCACTATCTGGGGTCAGATTGCCAATCGATGTCTTAGATTGCCAAGTTCTGCGGAAGAAACCACGAGCGGTTTGCGGCGCGCCCTTGGGCGGGTGTTTTGGTTAACACTCACTTTCTTTGATCGAATTTCAGCCAGACCCATGGCGCCGTTCGGATCATCGTAGCAGGCGCGCGGCGCCATTTTGTTGTAAATACTTCGTAACAATACTTCATTTCGCGCGAAATTGCGGACGTTTTTCTTTCTCGCTTTTGGCGGTATTAGCAAGCAGGAGAGCCGCAGGGAACACAACTTTGAACAATCGCCGAGGAACTGCAGATATCGGTACTCCAGCTTTCTAAAAATCCCTCTCGCGAGATGTCGGACATTTCGAGAGCTTGAAGATCGGGGGCTTCCGCTGCGCGGTGCGCCCCCGCCACCCGGATTGCTCTCGGATTGCCACTTGGAAGTGGGCTGCGGGAGCGGGACATTCAGTTTTATCCTTTAGTTACGGACAAGTCTGTAACCGAGGAGGCGAAGGGCGAGCGCTGTGCCGGTGAGGAATGCAAATTCAGCGGCGAAAATGCAGAGAGCCGATAGGTAGCTTTGCCAAGTCGCTGGTTTGCCTGTGATGCCGCAGCTTAATGCGGTGAAAGCGAAAGCGATGACGTCAACCAGGATCGGCGTTAGCAAGAGCCACAGCACTTTGCGCCCGGGAGTGAGGGCGAGGGTGAAACTCATCCAGGCGAAGAAGGTCGTGATGAGGAAGAGCAGCATTAAAATGAGCATTTTGTCGATGGGCTCGTGAAAGAGTTCATCGAGGTCGAAGTAGGTCGGTACGAATCGGGCCATCGTGAGCAAAATTGCTGCACCACTCATGAGGTAGAAGAGATGGAGCAAGCGGAACTGAGGTTTCCAAGCCTCGGTCGGTGTGGAGGTTTCTTGTAAATGCAACAGTTGGCGGTTAGCGCCTCCCGGCGCCCAACGCCAAAAGATGTATGCGGCTATGAGCGAAGTTAGGCTCGCGATGGGTAGAAAAAGGAGGCTCGTGAAAGAATCGTCGGCGCTATATGACGATAGAGCGCCTAGGTGCGCGGCGACATAGACAGTGT
>JBKJSI010000170.1:0-7009 GCA_046595915.1 Pirellulaceae bacterium | reverse complement strand
TATTTATTTCAGCTCCAGCAGCGGTATCACGGCCGTTAGCCGAAAATCTGGTGAGCAAGCATGGACCGCCCACATTATGCATGGTGCAGGCGATTGCACTTTTTCTACGAAGCACAAACTCGTGTTGGCAGGCGGGAACGATGGCCTGATTCATGCCTTTACGGCCGACACCGGTGAACCATTCTGGTCGCTCGATATCGTCAAAGATGCTCCTGCCGATCCCAAGGGATTTGACGGTGCGCAGGCGCGCTTCGGCGAAGCGCCTGCCAGGCCTACAGGTATCAGCTGCGATGACGAATACGTTTATGTCTGCATCTTCGACCAATGTCGTGTCGTCGCGATCGATTTGAAGACCGGAAAGAAGAAATGGAGCCTGCAAACTGGCGGCTGGATATTGCCAGCACCCACGATCTCCGCCGATTCAGTTTATGTAGCCAGCCAAGACGATCACCTTTGGCGAATCGACAAAGCCACCGGCGAGATGAAATGGAAATTCAAAACCAATAGCCGTATCGAAGGAAGCTGCGCCCTCGACGGTGAAAATGCCTATGTCGGCTCCTGCGATGGCCGCTTTTACGCCGTCGAAATCAAAGATGGCAAAGAAAAATGGCGATTCGAAACCGATCAATCCCCCAACGGACGCCCGATCTACAGCAAGCCCTATTTCAGCAAGACCAACGTCCTCTTCGTCGCGGGGCCCGGCAAGCTTTATTCACTCGAAAAGTCAACCGGCGCACTCCGCTGGAAATTTGACGTGCTGGAGAATTCAGAGACCTTTTGCGACACGATTTCCGACGGCGAGCGAATCTTTCTTGTAACGCGGAAGTCCGACAGAGGCGGCCTAAACGCAATTGTTGCCGTGACGCCGGCAGAATAGTTTGCCACTTCTTAGGCGCTACAGGACGCAACAAAAGAGGCCGCACACATCGCGGCCTCTGCGCATCTCCCTCTACTCGAAGCAACTACTAAGGCTCTTCGTCTTCTTCGTCTTCTTCCTCTTCTTCTTCGTCGTCATCCCAATCGTCGTCGTCGTCATCGTCCTCTTCGTCATCCTCTTCCCAATCTTCATCCTCTTCGTCGTCTAAGTCGTCTTCTTCCTCGTCATCCTCTTCGTCGAGTTCATCATCCTCCTCGTCGTCGACCTCTTCCCATTCCTCTTCCTCGAGATCCTCTTCGTCCTCGTCCTCTTCCTCGTCATCTAATTCATCATCTTCCTCGTCGTCGAGGTCTTCTTCTTCGTCGTCGTCGTCGTCATCATCTTCATCGTCCCATTCTTCATCCTCATCTTCGTCTTCGTCGTCCGCCTTTTTGGCTGCCTTGGGCGCACCTTGGACCGTAGCGACGCGCGGCGAAAACGGATTCACAAAGGCGACGCCTCGCGCTTCCTTCAATTCTTCGCTCGCAGTTGACCTTAATGTCTTCGTAACACTCACTTCGGCATCTCCCTCGCGTAACAGAAATTCGTCTTGGTTTTCACTCGCCTCTCGCGCGTCACCCACAGAGATTGCCTCCGAGGCGCGAAGCGCTGGCAGATCCTCAATTCGCTTCAGGCCAAAAGCCTGCAGGAACCTCGGCGTGGTTTCATATAAATAAGGACGGCCCAATTCTTCCGACCGACCCGCGATCCTGACTAGGTCACGATCGAGCAACTGTCGTAAAATTTCCCCACAATTCACACCGCGAATCGCTTCGATTTCCGACCGCGCGGCCGGTTGACGATACGCAATCACGGTCAGGGTTTCCAGGGTGGGCGCCGAAAGCCGGATTTCACGCGGTGTTTGCGGGCAACGGCGAATCCAGTTCGCAAAACGAGCCCGGGTTTGCAAAAGGTATCCGCCTGCGGCCTCTTCCACGCGAAACGCACGGCCCGATTGGTCATACAGGGCATTGAGGCGGCGGACCAATGTACGAGCTTCCCCCCCATCCGCCAAGTCGGCGAATTGACTCAATCGCCTCGCGGAAATCGGCTCCCGCGAAAGAAACAAAACCGATTCCATCCGCCGCATCTTCTGGCCGCGACGAAAGGGCGAAGCCGTCGTAGCCATCGGCGTAGCAGGCTCGTCGACGTTTCGGGCGTTACTTTGGCTGCATGCCCCCTTAATACTTGTTAAGGGGTGCAAATATCGCAGTGCGACACTCTTCAGCGCGATCGCCGGAATCTGCGCGCGGCGATTTGTGGCGCTGCGGTCATCTTGTCGCTGTGAGTTAGAGAATCGCATGCGTGGCGTGGGCGGATTCAGGGAGGTGAGTATTTGGCCTGGGCCCGTCGAGTTTCGCCAAGTTGCAAAACAGTCGTTGGGGTCCGATCGCAAGTTGGGTCCAAGCGCAAACAGTATGTCGGCAGAATTTCAGGCGACAAGCAGGGAAAAGCCCTGCCCGAAGGCCCGTTTTTCCGCCGTCAGGCAGTCGCAAACCTTGGAGCGTGGGCCTCGAGATCGCCAATTTGCCAAACTTACCAGAAATCATTACGAGCCATGGACTTACAGCCGATAAAGTCGGCCGAAATGCCATCGATTTGGTCGCGCTGATTTTCGCTGATTGCCGATTCGGCCCACTCCAGGCACAATCCAGTATCCGTATTTGTTCACAACTTCACATCCCTGAGTAGCCCCATGAGCACTACTGCCGCGACTTCATCGAAGCGATCGAAGGTCGTCACGGTGCTTTTGGGAGTCGCGATCGCCGTCATCGTTCTCATCGTGCTGACGCTTTTTACGATGATGTTCGGCAACGTCGCAGGCACGGAATTCGCGCCGCATAACTTCAAAACACGCAACTATCACGTCCTTCGCGTTCCGCTCATCAACGTTCAGGTGTGGCCTGTTCAGCGCGTCGACGAACCGAGCCTGCTCGTCGACTATCTTTACGGCAAAGACAAAATTCTGACAGAGGCGAAGAAGGGCGAAACCGAATTCGACCTCGTCGAAGAGCTCGCAGGGGCACGCACCATCCGCGGCGACGCCCGATTTCTGCAACATTATTTGGCCGACACTTCCGCGACCGCATGGCTCCAATGGTCGAAGGACCACGCCGACCTGGCGAAAGTCTTTTGGCCCGAAGTCCAGCGAGTGGCCAATCGAAAAATGTACGCGGCGATTCCGGAAATGTTCCACCTCGCCAGCCAGCACGATGCCCCCGACGCCCTGAAGACCGCGCTCCACAAGCATGTTGCCGCCCACTACGCGCTCATCGGCCAAGCCGAATACGAACAAGGCGCCGTTGGCCCCGCGATCGTGCTCTTGGAGGAAGCCAAAACCTACGCGCCCCAGGATTCCGAAATCGAAAAACTCCTCGCCGAAATGAAATCCAAAGCCGAAAAGAAAACCAAAAGCTGACGAGTTTGCATCATCCCAACCCGACGCGTATGCGAGGAATTTAATTTCCCGCTCCACACCACTTTCTCAACTCCGCATAGTCACCCATGTCGACTCTCTCCCGCATCCTTGAGCCCGAGGTCATGGACTCCGATCTGGAGGCCCAAGACTACAACGCGATGGACCACTCCGTCGTCAATGAAAAATTCGCGACTGATCTGATTGCTGCGTGGAACGCCGTTGGCCCGGTGCTACCTGATGACCGCGATGCGGATGTGCTGGATCTTGGCACCGGCACCGCGCAGATTCCGATCGTGCTCGCGAAGAAATGGGATGCGTGTCGCATTATGGCCGCGGATGCGGCGGTGTCGATGTTAGAAGTTGCGCGCTATAACATCGAGATCGCGAGCCTGATCGATCGCATTCAGCTTACGCATGTCGACGCGAAGACGCTGCCTTATCCGAACGCGCATTTCGACGTGGTGATGTCGAACAGCATCATTCACCACATCCCCGAGCCTAAGAGCGTGCTCGCCGAGGCCCTTCGCGTGCTGAGGCCGGGCGGGCTTCTTTTTTTTCGCGACCTTTACCGCCCCGACTCGCTCACGCAGCTGACGCAACTCGTTGAAACCTACGCGGGCGGCGAAAATGAGCACTCGCAAAAAATGTTCGCCGAGTCGCTGCACGCGGCGCTGAGTCTTGAGGAAATTCGCGAACTCGTTGAAAGTCTTGGGGGCGATCCGAATGCGGTTTCCGCTACGAGCGATCGGCATTGGACCTGGGTTCACTGGGCGCCATCGGCGAAGTCCGCCTGATGCATTTTCTTCTTTCGACTTTCGGCAGCGCGGGCGATGTTTTTCCGATGGTTGGGCTTGCGCTGGCGCTTCAGCAGCGCGGGCATGAGGCGACGATCGCGACCAATCCGCATTTTGAGGCGTTGATTCGGCGGCATGGCGTTGCGTTTGAGGCGACGGGCACCGAGGCGGAGTTTGACGCGTGCATTCGGCATCCTGATCTGTGGGATCCCGTGAAGGCGTTTGGGCTCATCGCGAATACGCTGAAGCCGATGTTGCGGCGGCAGTATGCCATTTTCTCGGAGCACTACGCCCGGCGGCGCGATACGGTTGGGCTGGTCAATGTTTATGGCTTCGGCGCGCTGAATGCGCGCGAGAAATTGGGGATGAAGGTGCTGACGCTGCATCTGCAGCCTGCGGGGATTTGGAGTGATATCGCGCCGCCGGCCCTGCCGAATCTTTTTGGGCCGCGGTGGGTGAAAGGTCTGCTTTATCGCGTCGGGTGCCGGCTTGTGATCGATCCCACGATTTTGCCTTATCTCAACGAGTGGCGAAAAGAGCTTGGGCTTGCGCCGGTGAAGTCGATCACGCGGTGGTGGAATTCGCCGGATGGCGTTTTGTGCATGTTTCCGGATTGGTTCGCGCCGGCGCAGCGGGACTGGCCGCCAGGGGTTGCGTTTGCGGACTTTCCACTTTGGAATGATGCGGCGAATCAGCCGCTGGCGCCGGATCTCGAAGCCTTCCTCGATGCGGGGGCGGCGCCGATTGCTTTTACGCCGGGCAGCGCGAATGTGCATGAGAAGGCGTTTTTTCGCGTTGCGGTCGAGGCGTGTCAGAAGCTTGGGCGGCGCGGGCTTTTGCTGACGAATTACGACGAGCAGCTGCCGAAGGATTTGCCGGGCACGATCAGGCATGTGCGGTATGCGCCGCTTGATCTCTTGCTGCCGCGGTGCGCGGCTTTTGTGCATCATGGCGGGATCGGGTCGATGTCGCAGGCGATGCTCGCGGCGATTCCGCAGTTGATCATGCCGCTGGCGCATGACCAGTTTGATAACGCGGCGCGGGTGAAGAAGTTGGGCGTTGGTGACGCCTTGCCTTTGAAGCGATTTAGGACGCCTCAAGTTGCGGCGGTGCTCGGTCGACTTTTGGGCGATGGCGCGGTGGAGCGGGCTTGTGGAGTTTTGGCCGGGCGGATGGCGTCGCGCGATGGGCTTTCCAAATCGGTGGATGCGCTGGAGCGATTTGGCTAGGCCGATTTTACGGGGGCCGTGCCGGGTGAAAAAGGGCTTGTTTTTGCGAATGCGCCCAAGTGGCCCAACTTGACCACACTCAGAGAGCGTGGTCAAGTTCGTTGGCCAACTTGGGCCTTGCGGGAAGGAGTTGGTGGCGGGTGGCGGTGGTGGCGGGCTCTCGTGGTCGTTGGCGACGGTGGCGGTTGGTGGCGGAAAAACGGGCGCAGTTGCAGGTGAGGAAGGGTTGCGGATGCGGCGTGCAACTCGCGTGTAACTTGTTGGTAAATTTTCACCACTAAGTCACGAAGAGCACGAAGGAAACACAAGAACTGTGGATTCCCCCGCATTTTTTGAGAGCAGAGCCGTGTTCCATGGCCTTCGGAGTACCGAATGCCATGCCACCCGAGTCGTTAAGGTGTGGTGGGTATTGCACGAGTTGTTTTCTTAAGCTTCGCGCTTGAGGTATGGCCGAATGGGAGGCGGCTCTTCTTCATATTCCACGACAAAGTACTGGAGGTAGCGATTCTTGGCATTATTCGCGACGATGATCCAGATCGTCATTAGAAGGGTTGTCAGAAGGATTGCCGGGGTGAAAAAGTAAGCGACAATAGTTGAGACCAGGAATGCAATGGCAAGCGCTAAGCCGGCGTCTTCTCTGGCTTTCGATTCTTGCTCTCGGCGCATGCTAGCCAAGGCAATGGAGAGGCCGGGAATGATGCGAATCATCCAGTAGATATTGAAGCAGGGAATGAATTGCAACAGGAGCACTAAAGCGGAATGGATGCGCCCGTGCTTTTGGGGGACCAAGCTCCAGGTCTTGCATAGCCAGATTTGAAAGAGGACATAACCCGCGAAGAGGACGAGCAAAGTCAGCTGGAACAATCCGATTCCGATGGGAGATCTGGTCGTGAGAAGGCTTGGATCTTTACGCAGGAAACCTGTGATCGCTCCACCGATGACTGGAATGAGCATTCCGGTCCAGTAGACGCAGATCGCCGCTACGGCAAGCAGACTCCCCGGCTTACTTACTGTTCGTTGATCGGTCGCGTTTCCGCCTGAATAGGCGTATGGATTTGACGGCGTGTTGGTGGCAAGACCGGAGGGGGATGGATCGGCAAATGGCGATGTCGTCAGGTACTTCCGCGCCGGACAGCCATTTTGGGGGCAGTTTTGGATCTCCTGGCTTGTTACGTTGCCGCAGCGCTCGCAATGAAAGTTTCCCGGCGCGTTCGGAAGCGACATTCATTTTCCTTTTCAACTGCAATTGAAATGGGGGGATTGTAGTACGCGGCCGAGTTCATTTACAGCTGCGGTTTGCGCCCGGTGCTGCGGTCGGTTTCAGCAGTGCATCTCCACGAGGCGCCGATGGCAATTTGGTTGCGGTGAGGGGCGCAGCCATTCTGCCTTATTGTTGGGTTGGGTTTAGAGTGGTTCAGGGAAGGCATGCGGGAGCATGCCCTACTGGTTTTATGCCAGCGGAAGGCCCCAGAGAACTTGAACAGAAGGAAATGAAGAAAACGAAGGAAATACAAGAACTGTGGATTCACCTGCATTTTTTGAGAGCAGAGCCGTGTTATGAAAACAAACGGGGCACGCGTTTTCAAGAGCAAGGCTTTCCTGCCGTTTGTTTTCAAAACACAGCCATCTATGAAGAAAGAATTGTCAAGCC
>JBKJSI010000042.1:0-13726 GCA_046595915.1 Pirellulaceae bacterium | reverse complement strand
GATCGGCAGAAACTCCCAAGTCCCTTTCCCATAAGGATTTGCGACGCATGGTAAACTGGAGAGATCAACTGGCATTTGGCATTCAAATAAGTAGTGGTTGCAAATTTTCCGTTAATTAGCTATTTAATGCGCAGAAATCGCCTTTGATCGCAGTTTATCGAGTTTTTTCGCATCCCATTTGTCGACAAAACTAAACCGCATTCTTATAGTCGTGGATTCACCTAATGAACGCTCCACAATCCGAGGTAATCCCGATGCACTCTGAATTGGTCGACGAGAAGCCAACTTGGTTCCGTATTACCAATGCCCTAGGCGTCGGAATGGCAACCTGTGCGCGTGAACGGGAAGCGGAAGAGACCGCTCGCCTGTTACACTCGCTGACTGGTGAAGTTTACACAATAAATCGTGTAAGCCTCGGCGGCGGGACACAATCGGCGAAGGCAATTTAGCGCTAGTCGATCGACTCGACCAATGCCCACGCCGGAATGAAGTAGCCTCCTGAAGAAGGCCCCGGCGCAATGTTATTGTCAGCAGGCGATCTTGCCCCCGATGTTGAACTCTTAGATCACTTAGGCCAGCGCGTTCGGCTTTCGCAACTTTGGTCCGACCAAGCGCTGCTCTTAGTCTTTCTTCGACACCTGGGTTGCCCACTCTGTTTTGATCATGTCGCCCGCATTCGCGAGCGGTTCGAAGAATTGACTGCGGCCGGGATTCGCACCGTCGCCGTTACCATGGGCGACGCCGCGCAAGCGGCCAAGTTTAGAGAATCACGAAAACTCCATTGCGAGGTCTTGGCGGATCCTGGGCTCAAGGCTTATGCCGCATACGGACTCGAAAAAGGCGGGGTGATCAGAATCGCTGGCCCTCAAATGTGGTGGGCAGGTCTCAAAAGTGTCGTGAGGTATGGTGCGGCCCGACCCGTCGGCGATATTTGGCAAATGCCCGGCGCGTTCTTAGTCGCCAAGGGAGGGAAACTCCTTTACGCCCATCGAGCGGCCAATTCAGGCGACCTTGAATCGTACGACCACATCTTGGATCACTTCAAGAAATCGCAAATCTCCACTTCCCTCACTCAGCCAGCGCTTGCATGAATCCTCGACTTTTCTGCCTCGCCGTTGCGCTAATGTTGACCGCCTTGGGGTCCACTTGCCGCACTTTAGCGCAAGAACAAGTAAAAGATAGCGGTGTCTCGTCGCTGAAATATGAAAAGGAGGGCGAGTGGAAGCCGCTCTTTTCCGGCGTAGACGGGCTCAACCTCAATGTTTCTGCCCCACGGCGAATGAAGGCTTTCGCGGTTCGAATTGCGCTCGATACGCCGGGAATTGAATTTGTCTCTACGCCCGATAATGGCGATCGGCCAGACGAGGTCGATGGAATCTACACCTCCACGTTCCTCAAACAACAGAAATGCCAAATCGCGATCAACGCAGGCGCATTTGCCCCTGTCACCGATTTGGAAGGAGCCGAGAAGAACATCCAGGGACTGCATATCTCCGAAGGAAAATTGGTTTCACCCTGGCAAAATGGCTACGACGCAGTGGTGATCGGCAAAGCGAATAGAGCAGCAATTTTGAAAGCGGAGCCAAAAGACCTTTCCGAGTTGCGAACGGCGGTGAGCGGATTTCAGGTAAATCTTTGGAAGGGCGAGATCGTTAAGGGCGATGCAACAATCCACCCTCGCACGGTCCTAGGGATCTCGAAAGACGCGAAGATCATGTACTGGCTAGTCATCGATGGAAGGCAACCAACCTACAGCGAGGGCGCCAAAACTAGCGAAGCGGCACAACTACTAAAAGACCTCGGCGCAGAAAACGGAATCAACCTCGATGGCGGAGGTACGTCAACACTCGTTTTGGAAAATGCCGACGGAGCCGCCAAGGTCATCAATCGACCAATCCATAGAGGCATCCCCGGACTCGAACGCCCCGGCGCCAGCCACCTAGGCGTGCGAGCAGAAAAGTTGAAAAGGTAGGCAGTTGGCTGCTCACTCCAACTTGGCCAACCTCGCCTCCAACTTGACCACCTCGTGCCGAGAGTGGCCAAATTGGGCCACTTGGGCCACTTCGCAAAAACAAGGGATATTTGAGGTGCTTTGGTCAAAGGTGAGGTTGTGACTGTGCCGACAAAGGGCTATTGATTGCCGCGAGGTTTTTCCCTTTGTCCTGGGTGACTGGAATGCAACGACATCGCTGCACTGCTTGCCTGGGTCTATTCGCCCTGATGGCGATGCAGTCGGGCTGCCTGGTAACGCATGTGAATCGCAGTGTCGTTCGGGATAAAGAGCCCCGTCGCGAGTTGCAATTCGAATCCGCTTTCGCCCAGCGAACTTTCAATCAGCTGGCATTCAACGAAAAACGCCGCGACGCCACCGCTTCCGTCCGCATGGTCGCGATTCCGTTCCTCACAATGCACGTCCACTCCGCGACCCCCTCCGAAAACGCCTTCTACAACGATCAGATCGCCGCCTGTGATACGGATAGCGATGGCGTGATCACCGACTCAGAAGCGATGTCATTTCACGAGCGAGTTGGCGCCAATGACTCCGTGGAATCCGAAGTCGGCGAAGCAGCCGCCGTTGCTGTTGGTAAAGCCGTCGACTTGAAATAGACGCGGGGCACTGCACACTTTGGCGCCTTTCCGCCGCGCTCGACTTGAGGCTCGTCACGCCAAGCATCCATGCTAGCGGCCGATTATGATCTAGCCCTGCACCTCGACGCGGCGCCCATAGATAGCTTGATCGCGACGCCAGCATGCGAGGTTCCAAAGCCAGGGCGCCGACCATGCTGAAATTCAAGTGTCCCGAGTGCGCACACGAGATCACGCTGAAAGAGCCAAAAGAAGGTCGTTTCCAACCCGCCTGCCCGAAATGCACCAAAAAGTTCGGGCTAGAAATCCAAGGCGGACATGCGCGAATCGTGAAACTGGCAGCCGCTGCCCCAACGCCAAAACCCGCGACAATCGTCGATTCGAACGCCACCGCGATGCACGAGTCTGAAATCGGCGCGAATGCTGACACAGAAAAAACCGGCGCCTGGCAAGATCAAGCAACCGCCGCCGGCAGCGCCGACGCAACCGGCGCCTGGGCCGAATCAAAACCCGCACTCGCAAAAACGCCTCTGGTATCTCCAAGCGCAGCGACTGTAGGAGGCGGCGCCGCACCAACCTCGATGGGCGAAGCCGCAGCAGCGCAAGTCGCCGCCGAACAGCGCGAAATGCTCGGCGGCTATCGAATCTTAAAAGAACTCGGTCGCGGCGCGATGGGCAGCGTCTACCTCGCACAGCAATTGTCCCTCGACCGGCGAGTCGCGCTCAAAACCATCCAGCCTCAGCACGCAACAAACCCCATCTTCATCTCGCGATTCACCCGCGAAGCCTACGCGGCCGCACAGCTAACGCATCACAACGTCGTGCAGATCTACGACATGGGCTGCGATCAGGGCACGCATTACTTCAGCATGGAATTCGTCGACGGGCAAACGCTTTCGCGAGTGATCAAAGAGAAGGGCACGCTCGACCCGAAAACAGCCGCAACCTACGTCCTACAAGCGGCCCGCGGGCTCGCATTCGCCCATGAAAATGGCATGGTCCATCGCGATATCAAGCCCGACAACCTGATGCTCAATCGCCACGGCGTGGTGAAAGTCGCCGATCTGGGCCTCGTGAAAACAGTCGGCCTTTCCGAGGAAAGCCAAACCGCGGATAGCAAATTGCTACAAGCGTCCTCCGCACACACCACCATGGCCAATACCGCGATGGGAACCCCGGCCTACATGGCGCCGGAGCAGGCGGTCGACTCCTCGTCGGTAGATCAGCGGGCAGACATCTACTCCCTCGGCTGCACGCTATTCGTGATGCTCACCGGCAAGCCGCCGTTCCAAGGCAAAACCGCGCTCGAAGTCATCACCAAACACAAAACCGAACCGATCGTCCGCCCCGATGCGTTGGTAAAAGATTTACCCGCAGAGCTTTCCGACCTGACCGTAAAAATGGTCGCGAAGAAGAAGGAAGATCGCATCAGCTCGATGGGCGACGTGATTGCCAAGCTCGAAGATTACTTGGGCCTCGGCGCCGGCGGATTTGTCCCGCACGCCGAGCAACTGAAGAAGCTCGAACTCGCCGCCAATTCGATCAGCGGCGGTTTTCAGCAGATACTTGCGTTCTGGGCGATTCCGGCGGCAGTCGCTTTTTCCGTGCTACTGATGTTGCTTGGCTTGCTCGTACCTTACGCGTTCGGATTTGGCCTCGCGCTAGGAGTGCTGACGCCGCTGGTTCACTTCGTGCTCTCGGGCGCGTTAGGCAAATCGTTTTTGTTTGTCAAAGCCCGTGAAGTGTTCTTCTCGGCGTCGATAGGCGATTGGGCGCTGCGAGCTTTAGGAGCGCTGGTGCTCTTTGCACTGTTGTGGGTTTTCGGATGGCTGGGAGTTTGGATCGGTGCGGCAGTTTGCGCGGCGGCGATTGCTGCCGGCATTTACATTGTGATCGAGCGGCCGATTGCGCAGAAGCAAGAGGCGGCAATTGCGCCGGTGGATGAACTCCTCCGCGAATGGCGAATGCGTGGGCTAGAGGAAGAAAAGGTTCGCCAATTTGTAGCTCGCGGCGCCGGGGCCAAATGGGAAGCGATCTTTGAGGCAATATTTGGGTTCGAGGCAAAACTCGCCGCTCGAGCGTTCCTAACCGATGATGAGCGGCGAAAACGCGTGAAATATGCGGCATGGCGCGAACCGGTCGTGAAATGGCTCGATGCAAAGCAGCAAAGTTACCGTGAAGTCAAGCAAAGGAAACATCTCGAAACGGTGGAAGTCGCCGGCCTCCAAGCACAAGGACTTTCCGCCGCACAAGCCAAGGAAAAGGCTCGCGATAACGCCGAAGCGCTGGTTGAAAATGCGGCGATCATTCGCCAACAAGCGGTCATGGCAAAAGGAATCGACAAAGCCGCCGCGCAAGCAAAGCGCGAAGCGATCAAGCAAATGCTCGCGGACGCCAAGTCGGAAGGTCGGGTGAGAAAGAAATCAAATCCATTCGCCTTGGTAAATACCTTCGCAGGAGCAAAATTGCGATTCGCCCTAGGTGCGTTGCTACTCGTTGGTTTCGCGATGTGGGCGCGGGGCAATCAGATATTCAGCTCGGTGAAGGTCGATGATGCAACCAAAGTCGCCGACGTAAGCGCTGCGAAGACAGCGGCCCAAGACGCGGCAAGAGGAGTTTGGGCGAAAATCACCAGCGCCAAACCGCTTGAGTTGCCCGCAGTACCTGGATTCATCACACATCCCGCTGGTGGGATCGGCGGCCTCGTGGCGGGAATGCTGCTTTTGTTCTCGTCTCCGTTTCGCGGCGCGAAGATGACGTTTTTCATGTTGCCAGCTGTGGCCGTCGCGGCGTTTGGGCCCGAGTTTCTGCCAAATTTGCCACTGAAAGAGCTGCTATGCCCCGGAGCTGGAATACTGCTTGGAATGGCCACACTGCTATTTGGACGATCGGGAGATTGAACTTCGCCTGAGCCTTACCGGGCGCCACATCGTTTGACTTGAAGTAACGTATTTTTTGGGAAATTTCGAGGGCGTTTCGCTTAGGAGGGGCGCGTCTTGCATTTAAAAAAGGCTTGTTTTTGGAACATGTTCAAGATGATCAAGATGATCACTCTCTAAGGGAAGATGCTCCCAACATGATCAAGATGATCAGGTTGAAGAGGAGTTTTGAGAAAAAGGGCGTCGAAAAGTAACCAGATTATGGCCCTCCTAAAGTGAGGCTGTACCTCTTTTGCAGTAGCTAGCGTTAGGAACGCGACGGTATTTAAACGAAAAAAGGGCCCCTGGCAGTCACCAGAGGCCCTTTTTTTATATATCGCGAATGAGCGATTGCCCGCAATGATGTTGCGAGCTTGCTCAAACTAACCGCAGCAGCTCATGGTCGAGCAGCTGGAAGCGCAGCAACGGCTCTTCTTGCAACGGGGCTGACGGCAGCACTTCTGACGTGGGCAGCGGGGCTGACGGCACTTCTTGGCTTTGCAGCAAGAAGTTTCGCAACCGCAAGAAGGAGCTGCATCGCAGCAAGGAGCGGCAACAGGAGCCGCACAGCAGGTCGGAGCAGGGGCGGCACAGCAGGTCGGGGCAGGAGCCGAGCAGCAAGTCGGAGCGGCTTCGCAGCAGCTCGATTTGCAGCAACGGGACTTCTTGCAGCGTGGCTGACGGCACTTCTTGACTTTGCAACATGTCGGAGCTGGCTGACAACAGCTTACAGCGGCTTCGCAGCCACAACCAGCTTCAGCACTTGCAGCGCCCAGGAACATCAAGCCAGCCGCGATCGCGGCGAGAATCATACGAGCCTTCATAGAGGCACTCCTCGAAAAACAGTGAGTGAGACACACAGACCGATACACTTGGCCGGAACGTCAAACCCGCTGTTCAACTCGCCACATCCCACAAGGAGGTCGCAGTCGAACTGGCCTAAGTGTCAACCCTGAGCTGTTAAACCCTTGGTTGTCTGAGTCTGCTATCGTCGACCCAAACGAAACCGTTTAGCTATCCGGATCATCTTCCGTATTTTTTCCAGCTTTCCCATGCAGATCCTGCCGGAGAGTCGGGTTGTATTGGATGTCAGGGCGGATTTTCCCCGCCCCTTTGGCGGGAATACGCAATTGCGACCGTAGGTTCCACGACAAATCAGGTCACAGGGAGGAATGGTGCTAAGGTTCTCTTACCGAGGCAAGTTAGTGTGAATTTCCGCAACGGATATTCCCAAACTCATCATGAGCGCGACAGAAATGATTACTGCATCTGCCGAAATCTATTCCAGCCTGGTCGATGACGAAGACCTACGGGAACTCGTGGAGCTGTTTGTGGCGGAAATTCCCGAGCGAACGGCGAAATTGGTGGATGCGATGCAATCGGGCGATATTGCGGAAGTGGGCCGCTTCGCACATCAGCTTAAAGGCGCGGCGGGAAGCTATGGCTTCGACGGCGTGACGCCAATTGCATCACGCTTAGAACATGCAGCTCGACCGGGCGAACCCGAAGGCGAAATAGAGGCCGCTCTGGAAGAACTCGTTGACATTTGCGGACGGTTACGTGCAGGCGCACCGTCATTGTAGTTTATTACAAATCGCAGGAATCGTTTACTTTTCCGCAGCGAACTGAAGCGCAACCAGATACGGAATGGGCTCACTTCCCAGTGCATTAAGCACCGTTCCGCCGGCGGTAAAGCAGTGGGTTACCCAGTCTGGCTTGCCATATTTTTCGAGGGCTTTCCCGCCTTCACCACCACCTACGTAAACACCCAATCCTGCTTGGGTCATCCGCTGCAGCTGTGCAATAAAGTCCTTTGTGCCACGTTCGAATCGCGGGTCTTCGAACATTCCAAAGACACCGTTGTGGAAGACAACCGGCTTTTTCGCGGCTGATGTACTAGCCTCGATGAATGCACCGATCTTCTCGGCAAAAAGTGCGGAAGTGCCGGGGCCAATATCAAACTGCTGATCGCCGGGCGCGAGGGTTGATTTGACCGAGCCATCAGCAAGCGTGAAATCGACGGGCAAAATGAACTCGATCCCGCGTTTTTTACCTTCAGCCAGCATTCGCTTGGCTTGTTCAATTCGGGCAGGCTCGATGTAGTAGGGCTTATCGGCGTGGGCTGGGTCTTCGGAAACTCCGAGCGAGAAGTCCCCTCCCTCCAGTTGAGCCATCGCCTTCGTGAGCGACATGGCAAGCGAACCGGCGCTGATGACCTTCTTAATATGACCGCGATGAATCATCGCTTCGAGGTCGTCGAGCTTGTCGATCTTGATGCCCGAAAAGATGACAAGTTGCGCCTCGACGCATTTCATCATCGGGCCTTCAAACTCGCTGGCAACATATTTGCCGAGCGCGACTCGATCCATGGCCGCAGGGACGACGGTCGTCGAAGCGTCAAGGCTTCCCGCGGACAAAGCTTCGTTGACATAGACCTTCGCGACTTTCGAGGCCATTTCATTCGCGAACTTAGTAAGCTTTTCGGTCAGCGCGGGAATGTCCTTTTCCTTGGCCTTCCACAGCACTCGCTCAATGTCGTAGGCACGGGTGTTTTGAAGGACCAACACGTCACCAGGCCCTGCCTTGGCAATTTGTTCGGCGGCAGCGGTTGTGACGGTCATGGATGACTCGTCGAGCCAGTTCGTAATGAGGGGAACTTGGCAGTCGAGAAGTTGGCCGATTCGCTTGGCAACCTTTTCGAGCGAACCAGCGGGATCGCGTCCAAGGTGGCCAAAGATGATTTGCTTCCAGCCCTTCTCGCGGCCAGATTTGAGCGTTTCGACCATCGAGCGAAGTCGCACATCTCCCTGGCCAACTTCAACGCCTGGTTTTTCGTCGACATCGCCACGAATGAGCACGGCCGTTCCGCTCGGAAGATCGGCCAATGACGTAAGACGCGGAATTGCCGCAAGAAAATCGCCGAGCGGCTTTTTTGTGGCAGCGGGCTCTAAGCCCAGGAGGCGACGAAGTAGCGTAGTCATTTTTTCGGTGGTCACTAGGCCCATGGTCTTATCACTCGCTTGCGATTTCATTTTTCTGGAATTGCCCTAGAAAATAGCAAAAACTCCCCCCGTTCCCCAGGGGCAAGCGGAAGCGAGGAATCGAAGCCAAGGCAAATTTGACGCCGCGCAATTCGTCAGATAGTCTGCTAGTTCTGCCCTGGGCTTTCCGATGTCCGGGGTCCTGCCTTCGATCCCCGCCATGCACGAGCCCCTTCCCGCCTTGGCTCGCGTGATTGCCGCTCCTCCTCTCCGTAGAGCAGTCATGAAAGTTCCGTCTTTCTTCGCAGTCACCTGCGCTTTGCTCGTTGGCATCCTTTGCGCTTCGCTGCAGGCTAAAGAAACGGGCGACGAGTTTTTCGAAAAGCGCGTGCGCCCGATTTTGGTGGCGCGATGCTACAGCTGCCATAGTGGGACCAAATCGAGCGGCGGACTTTCATTGGCAACTCGGCAAGGCTGGACAAAAGGCGGCGAGAGTGGTCCCGCCATTGTTCCCAGTAAACCGGCCGAGAGTTTGCTGATCGAAGCGATTAACTATCGCTCACTCGAAATGCCGCCGAGCGACAAGGGAGGCAAACTCCCTGAGGCCGAAATCGCCGTGCTCACCGAATGGATTGCGAAGGGCGCGCCCGATCCGCGAGATGAAGTGTCAAAAATCGGTGGAATGACCCGAACGGAAGCGGCGAGCTGGTGGGCCTTTCAACCACTTCCCCAGGCAATTGAGGGCGGCGTCACTTCCGCGAACATTGACGCCGAAATCAACACGAAACTAACGACACTATCCATCATTCCCAATTCCACTGCCGACAAACGCGCATTAATACGCCGAGCGACCTACGACTTAACCGGCCTACCTCCCACGATCGACGAAGTCGAGGCATTTCTGAAGGATGATTCGCCCGATGCCTTCTCGCGATTGGTCGACCGCTTGCTGGAGTCCCCTCAGTACGGCGTGCATTGGGGTCGGCATTGGCTAGACGTGGTTCGCTACGCCGATACAGCGGGCGAGAACACTGACCGCCCTTTGCCTCATGCCTGGCGATATCGCAATTGGGTAATCGATGCCTTCAATCGCGATTTGCCATTCGATGAATTCGTGCGCCTGCAAATTGCTGGCGACTTACTTCGCAAAGATAGCGCGAGCGAAAAACGAAACGAGGGAGTGATCGCGACCGGCTACCTGGCGATTGCGCGACGCTTCGGCCACGACATCGACAAAGACCTACACCTGATGCATGAAGATGTGATCGACAACCTCGGAAAGAATTTCCTGGGACTCACGATCGGGTGCGCTCGGTGTCATGACCACAAATACGATCCTATCAACGCGAAGGACTACTACGCACTCTATGGGATCTTTGCGAGCACTCGATTTGCATTTCCTGGCTGCGAGGCGAAGGGCCAACCGCGTGACATGGTTCCGCTCTTGTCGCCAACAGAGATTGAAGCCCTTTTGGCGCCGTGGCGAGAGAAAGTAGCCGCCCGAGATGCCGAGCAGAAGCGTCGCGAGGGGCTCGTTTCGAAGCCAAAGCTAAAGCAGTTAGCGACAGAACACTCCCGAGTGCTCGCCAAAGGTCTACTCGGTGAAGGGGCCAGCGCGCCACTACTAGCGGAAGGCCAAACACCGATTCGAGTGCCAATGGCGGCAGGCGAGACGCTACAACTAAGTGTTTCTCCGAACGCGAATTATGGAGCGGATAGTACGCTGATCGAATGGACAATCGAGCAAGTTGGTGACGGCGTCAAGGCACGCTGGAGCGTTGCGGAACTGATCGGTGGATTTGCACAAGCCAATCCACAAACGACTCCAGACAAGGCGACCTGGTGCTTTTTGGAGATTGCGGATGGTCCTGCGTTTCTGAATACGAAAAAGGACGCGATCGACGGCCATGCGGAACTGAAGGCTTGGAGTTCGGGCGATACTCCCTCGGTATTTGTGAATACCGCATCGCAGCCCATCAAAGTATGGACGGAGCTTGCGGCCTCTTCGTTATTTGTCCATCCCGGCGAGCAGCGGCCGGTCGCGATTGCTTGGGTTAGTCCGATCGACGGGGAATTTCAAGTCATGGGACGAGTGGCTGATGCCCATCCCGCAGGTCTAGATGGGGTTTCATTTTCGCTCGACCATATCGCCAATGTTGAATATGGCCGCGGGCTGATAACGATGGGACAGTTGCAGGCGACTCCACTGCCCGATCCGGGACCGCAGCCAACGATTCCGATGGCCTATGCGGTGGAAGAAGCGAAGCCTCACAACGTCCGAATTCACGAGCGCGGTGACCCCGAGAAACTGGGCGCAGAAGCGCCTAGGGCGTGGCTTGAAGTTCTGGGAGGAGACTTGGCTCCGACCGAAAGCGGCAGTGGACGAGAGCAACTCGCGGGCTGGGTCGTGCGTCAGCCGCTGATGGCTCGAGTGATGGCCAACCGAATCTGGGAGTGGCACTTTGGCGAGGGAATCGTGCGTACCCCTAATGATTTTGGTTCGCGCGGGGAAAAACCAACGCATCCGAAACTGCTCGACATGCTCGCCTCGGAATTTGTAGCGAAAGGATACAGCGTTAAAGCAATGCACCGGCTGATATTGAATTCGGATGCGTGGAAACGCGATAGCACTCGCACAGCGGCAGCGGTCGAGCGCGATCCGGAAAATAAGCTGCTCGCGAGATTTGGGCGACGCCGATTGTCCGCCGA
Source organism: Pirellulaceae bacterium (assembly GCA_046595915.1). Lineage (GTDB taxonomy): Bacteria > Planctomycetota > Planctomycetia > Pirellulales > Pirellulaceae > JBKJSI01. The sequence goes on along the minus strand of JBKJSI010000042.1, from coordinate 2,532 downwards.
GGAGATTCGAGACAGTTTGCTGATGGCGGCAGGGCGACTCGAAATGAATGCGGGGCAGGCCCATCCGTTTCCCCCGGAAGCGACCTGGACTTTTACGCAGCATGGGCCATTCAGCGCCGTATACGAATCGAACAAGCGAAGTGCATTTCAAATGGTTCAGCGGCAGCGGCAGCATCCATTCCTCGCGCTCTTCGATGGCGCCGATCCAAATGCGAGTACGCCGAAACGACAAGTAACCACGGCGCCGACACAGGCTCTGTTCTTCCTCAATGATCCGTTTTTTCATGAACAAGCAGCAGAAGTCGCGCGGCGGGTCTTGAAGAACGCCCCCGAAGCCGGGCGAACTGAGTTTTTGTTTCGACTACTGTTTCAACGATCCGCGTCAGAAAGAGAAATCCAAACGGCGCAGAAGATTTTGGACCGTTACGATGGAACGGCGGAAGCAAAGTGGAGCGGACTCGCGCGGGTGCTCCTGGCAAGCAATGAGTTTCTATACGTCGACTGATTCGAAACATTTGCCAGGGGGTTTGCGATATGCATATTCGAAACTTAGGCGACGATGCTCGTTCTTGGATAAAACAAGTTACGCCGACATGCGGGCGGCGCGGGTTTTTGCGGTCTGCTTTGGCAAGCTCCTTAATGTTTCCGGGGATTGTTCGGCAGCTTTTGGCTGAAGAAACCGATCCACTCGCGCCGCGGGCGCCGCATTTTCCCGCCAAAGCGAAGAATGTCATTTTCCTCTTCATGACGGGCGGTGTTTCGCACGTCGATACCTTTGACCCAAAGCCGTCGCTCATTCGCGATCATGGCAAGGAAATTAAGGCCGATCATCCGGAAATTAAGGATCGACCGGGCTACGAGCGGATTTTTCTGAAGCGCCCGCAATGGGATTTTGCCAAGCATGGGCAGTGTGGAACGGAAGTGAGCGGGCTATTTCCGCATATCGCTAAGCATGTCGATGACATCGCTCTCATCCGATCGATGCACACGTTGCATTCGAATCACTACAACGCGACGCTGGGAATGCACACTGGCTCGTTCGCTTTTTCGCGCCCCAGCATTGGTTCGTGGGTCAGCTACGGCTTGGGGACGGTCAATCGCAACCTGCCGAGTTTTGTGGTCCTCGCGCCGCAGCAAACTTATGCTGGCACTCAGGTTTATGCGAGTGACTTCTTGCCGGGCATCCATCAAGGGACGCGCGTTATTTCAGGCGCAGAACCGGTTCGTAATGTTGCGCCGCGCATTCCGTTGAAACAGCAAGAGCAGGAACTTGCGGCACTGCGGGAGTTCAACGAGTCGCACTTAGAACAGCGAGGGGGCGATCCAGAGTTGTCAGCTCGACTGCGATCCTTTGAAACCGCGTTTGGCATGCAAATGGCTGCGCCGGAGGCATTTGATATAGGAAGCGAAGATGATCGGACCATTGAGAGCTATGGCCTGACACGCGGGCAGACCACCGGTTTTGGCTGGCAATGTCTCGCAGCACGGCGGCTGATTGAGCGGGGAGTGCGATTTGTCGAGTTAATCGACACCGGCTCTTCGAACAACTGGGATGCACATGGCGACATGATGACGCACGTCCCACTCGCGAAGAATGTCGACCAGCCGATCGCGGCTTTACTGGGCGATTTGAAGCAACGCGGGATGCTGGATGAAACGCTAGTGGTTTGGACGACAGAATTTGGTAGGACGCCGTTTAACAACTCTGCCGACGCAAAGGGGCGCGAACATCATCCTTGGGCTTTCAGTTCCTGGCTGGCGGGCGCGGGAGTCAAGGGCGGCATTGTACATGGGGCTACGGATGAACATGGCTTAAGGGCAAGCGTCGATCCGGTTCATGTCCATGACTTTCATGCGACGATTTTGCATCTCATGGGCTTTGACCATGAGCGGCTAACGTACCGTCACGCGGGGCGTGACTATCGGCTCACCGACGTTCACGGAAAAGTGGTACGTGCGGTGTTGAGTTAAATGAGGTTTGTTTAGCTGGCGGCGATTTTTGCCTTCGCGGCGCTAGCGATTGTCGCATTGGCCTGATCGTATTCTTCGGCTTCGAGCGAATCGTAGATACGAAACGTCTTGATGAGTTTCGCGCCGCCCCTTTTAAGGCTCCCCCAAGATAGGTGGTTGGACTCCAGCACCCAAGAGAACTCACACTCTTTCAGGCCCCAGGCAATGGCTGGCTTGATGAGTCGAGCAAGCACCACGAGACCAAGTCCCCAGCGCTGGTATTCGGGCAACACATTGGCGCTGATCATTCGAATGCGCTTGATCGCTTTTCGATTGTTCATCAGCTGCAGAAATCCAAAGGGGAAAAGTCGCCCATCGATCTTCTTGATTCGCGGGTTGTAATCCAGGAAACCATAACAAGCCGCGACGGGACGTCCGTCAATTTCCGCAATGGTTGTCAGTTCCGGCACGATGAGGTGTTTCACGGACTTTGCGATGCAATCGGCTTCGCCTTTGCTGAGTGCACTGTAACCCCAGGTTCCGCCCAGAGAGCGATTGTAGATATCCAGAAAAATATGGACA
>JBKJSI010000217.1:0-2825 GCA_046595915.1 Pirellulaceae bacterium | reverse complement strand
ATCGCAACAAATGCGGCTATTGTATGCATATTCCTCGATAAAACCGCTATAAGTCTTGGATATGTAATTCAGCTTGGGGTGCAAGAGGTCGGGAGTTCAAATCTCCCCGCTCCGACTTCCAAAGGGTCATTACCAATCGCGGTAAATGGCCCTTTTTTCGTATCAAAACAAGCATCTATGTTGATCGAGCGGTGCGAATCTTGAGGGCCACCGACTAGTGGCATTTTCCCTCTCGTACCCTCCTGTGCCCCCAGATTTCCGCAATGTGGTGCAAATTCTGGTGCAAACTTTCGCGGCGATAAATCGTCGGTCCCGGTAGCCCTAAGCACCGAGCGCTCGGGATGAGCGATTGGGTTGAGCGGAAGAGACGGTAACGCGTCAAGCGCTCCGTGAATATCAAGCAGGCGCGGGTCGGTGTAGGTTTGCATGGTCAAACTTATGTTCGAATGCCGCATTGCCTCTTGAGCTACGCGGGGAGTGACGCCGCCCTTGCTCAACAGCGTGCCAAAGGAATATCGCAGGGCATGAACATCGAGCGTCCGGCCCCGATCGTCACGCTTAGGGATCTTTGCCGCTACAAGGTCGCGGTTGAGAATGCGGACCATACCCGCTGGAACATTGAAAACCGGCGTCTTGGCGAATTCTGGCGCCTCTGGCGCTCCGATCTTCAGAACCTTGAGAAAAGCCGCTTTCTTTTCTGCAACCCACGCCATAAGGTCGTCGGCGAGGTCTCTTCGGAGTGGTATCGAGGAACCTTCCCGGTTTTTTTCGTCGGCTGCCGCCAGCTCGGCATAGGGAAGATTGCCCTCAAGCTGCAATTGCCCAACGGTGAGGCTTGCCAACTCATTCTTTCGAAGGCCGGTCAAAACCAGCGTCCGGTAGATCAACGCCCGTTCTCTGCCGAGAAGCTCTAATCGAGCAATGGTGTCTGGGCATAGATTCGCCAGCTTTTTGCCTGCGTTCTTTCCCGCTCGGATCGTCATCGCATCATCAAGAGGGCGACGGCGGGCGACCGCCAGCAACTTGATGAGCTCTGCTTCGGTCATTGCTCTACGCTGTCGCTTAGGATCCGCCTTTTCATTGGCTTTGGGCAATGATTCGAGGGGATTCGACGCCAACCGAGGGGAAGACCCTTGGCTGCACCAATTGCAGAACGTGACCCACGCGTTTCGAAAGGCGTTGCGCGTTCGCGCCGAGACACCGGCCTTAATTTGCTCTGCCAGCCAGCCGTCGAAGGATCCGCGATCAATATCTCGCAAAATTGACCAACCAAGTTCAGACGAAAGGCGCTTCAAGTAGCTAATCGTGTTGTCGCAGTAGACCTTTCCGGCTTCTTTGGCTTCCAGGTGCTTGCGATATTCGACGAAGTGGGACTCGAGCGTTGTGAGCTGGTAATCCGTGATCGCGTCTTCTGATGCGGTTAAGACCTTGGCTTTCACCAATTCCGCTCGGCGCTGGAGATCCTTAAGCACGCCGTTCGCCGCAATTTCATCGCGACACCCCGTGGCAATGTTCCGCGGGCGTCCGGTCGCATCGCGAAACCGAGCGGTATAAGTTCGCGCCCTGATGGTGATTCGAGTCTCGCCGCTCTTGCTATTTATCGTTTTCGCCGTGACGGTTTTCCCGCCCCTGTTCTTCCACCGGGCGTATGACTGACCGCCGCGGCTAAATAGCTCCGCACCCTTTGGGAGCGCCTTGGTCACGATCTTGCGATAAACACTTCCCACGATCTTCCCCCCCAGGTGTCGTTTGTGCGTCAGAGATATTGCGCTATCGGCAACGAAAGTTCAACGAGCACTTACCGGCCGAGGCGGGAGACAACCCGCATTGATCCACGCAAGAATTTCGGCTTTTCTCCATCTCAATAGCCTTCCAAGGCGAACCGGAGCAGGCATTTTTCCTGCTTCACTGAGTCGGCGAACGAGCTTGGGAGAGCAATCGCACATTGCCGCCACGCCAGCCACGTCTAGCAAAATTGCTTCTGGTAGCGCGACCGTACCAAGCTGCGTTGGCATTTCCGTGACTTGCTTCAGATTGCTAAGCATTCTGCAGCTCCCCCTTGTTGAATGACTCTCCCCAAGCCATCACCGACGCCAGCTCTTCATAAAGCTTGGCGGGGCAACGACTTTCTTCCCATAGATTCGCCCTCGTCATGGGGCTGCTCATGCCTGGCGCCTCCGCTTCGCGGAAACAATATGAGGAGTGAGTTCCCCCTGCACCGTTTCCCCTGTCTGCGTCGGCGGCGTCATCATCAATCCATTCTCCCCGCTCGGCAACGCGAGGGAGATCTGCGAAACCACCATTCCCACCGCCTCCACCAAGTCCGAAGAACCCGCCGCTGACCCCAGTACAAAGTGCAGCACCAGCGTTGTTGGCCATTCGAGGGAAACGTCCCCCAAGTCGCCCCGTCACACTCCAGCCCCGCCGCCAGCACCCAGGTATCGGCCCACTGCTGTTTCTTGGTAGAGACGTGCGGTACGTTCACGCCATCGTCACTCGATAAGGTCAAGTCGGTAGCGCTCATTGTGGTCTTCGCAGTGAAGCTGCTCTCCTAAGAATCGAGTCGTCGAAGTAAAAAGCACGTTGGCGTTGCTAGAGCGGGGCGAATCGGGGCAGTTGGTCACGCGGTGCAAAGATGTCCAGAAGTTTGCTCCGCAGATCGCTACGACGAACGAAAGGTTCTAGGAATTCACGATGCGGATGATTCACCAGCAGCGCGACTTGGTCATCGATGCTCATCGCATCGAGTTTGCCGCTGTGACTCCACTGCACCGACGATAAGCTTGTGTTACGATCGAATTGCGAATGCCCCTCGGCGTCCGGCG
>JBKJSI010000609.1:0-3712 GCA_046595915.1 Pirellulaceae bacterium | reverse complement strand
TCAATCGCTTTGTCGAGATCCTTGATCGCGCCGTCACGATCGCCCATCGCATGTTTGACCACTGCCCGATCGTGCCAGGAGTTTTCATGCTTCGCGTCGAGCTTGATCGATTCATCGAGATCGGCAATCGCGCCCTGATAGTCCTTGAGATTGCGCTTAGCGCCGGCTCGCCAGAGCCACGTGTTCACATCCTTCTTGTCGAGTTCAATCGCCCGATCAAAAGAGCCCAGGGCTTTTGAGTAGGCTTGATTCTGGTAATGCGCAATACCGAGAGTACGGTGAGCCGACGCAGCCTGAGGCGACTGTCTCACCGCCGCCTCAGCATCCGCAATCGCGCCCGCATAGTCCTTGGCCTGCAGTTTCGCAGCGGACCGCTTTTCCAGGTCGTCGTTCTTATCGTCGCTTTGTTCCTGCTTATAGAAATGCACGCTCTCTAGAGCTTTGCACAACATACAGTCCGATAACCCCGGCCCCGAAACCAGCCCCGAAACCGGCCCCGAAACCAAAACTAGCGAAAGAATGCCGCGCGTCCATCGATTTCCAAGCATTTCAGAGTCTCCAATAATCCGCATGTTTCCGCCAATATCACACAAGCGCGGGCAAACTGCCACTATTTCCTCGTTTCCTACTCATCCTGCTCTATCCCAAATGCCGGGTGCCACTGCTGGTTTTACCCAGCAGTGGTGCCGAAGCGGGGTAGCACCGGTTGGCGTACTCGCCTACCGGTGCGGCACAGACGCAAGAAGCATCAGTTTGCCCTCGCTACGCGAGGGGAAGGCAGCGCAAACCATCTCAACCAATCGCACAACCTCACCGATCACTGCAAGCCGCCGCAGCGTACAATTACATCCGTTTCCAAACACCAACCGCTGCGAAGAGAAATCGATGAAACGTCTAATCGCCTTCATGGTATGCCTGACCTTTTCCTGTTTCGTGATGGGCTGCGGCGAGAAAAATGAATCCAAGCGACAAATCAAAATCGAAACCCCAGGCGGCAGCACCGTCATCGAGATCAATAAAACAGAAAAAGACAACAAATAATCCACCGCCAAGTCTTAACGCCCAAGCGACGGAGATCGCCCGTTTACCCCTGCTCACCGATGTCCATCTTCGAGGAACAGGCCTAACCAATGACCAGTTGTTGCACTTTGCAAAGTGCCTAAGCAGCGATTTAGGCTCGCGCCAAGGCAGATTCATTCTGACGATCGACGCGAACCCCAAGCACCTGGAGGGCCTCCGCGCCCTAATCCAGTCAGGCGCGATCAGCGAACTGAAACTCGCCAATTGCAAACTTTCCGAAACAGAACTGAAAACACTCTCTGCAGTCGATCCCAAAAATCCCATATCCCACCGTACTCGCGCGACCCATGAAGAATGTCTCCTGCAGAAATTGCAATCTCGCGAAGCGCCATGGTGAAGGCGGTCCCTGAACTCGACATACTACGCACGACACAGTACCATGATGCGCCATTGTTGGCGTCAGCAACGTATTGATGACTCGGCGGATTTATCATGACGCAACTCCCTCGCTTAAGTCGCATCTCCTTCTTTATGCTCAAAGAAGGAGATTTCATTCATGCCATTGCAAATGCCATACGCGGGTTTGCGGAGGAGAACTCAACCAGTTCATTGTCTAATGCGCATACCGCAATGGTGACTTGGTCGGCACTCGCGATTGACGTCCCCAATGGAGGTTTCACTCAGTTCTTTTTCAATTGTGGCGGCGACGTTGGCGTCAATGACCTTGTCGATCTCCTAGAAGCAATCGAGATACCGAAGGCGACTGAACTATTTCGAAACGCCAACGCCGTTTACACAAAGCACAAACAGGAATTTGCGGTAGAAGATCCTTGGGATGGACTGTTCGGCTCGATTCCGGAGTTAGAATCGCTTGACTCCAAATTCGCCGCCATCGAAATGCGGTGCCATCGAGCCCTTGAGAAGTGGATTCGCCGAAATGTCGCTAACACGGTCGTCGATGAGGTGGGAAATCCAATCGATCCAAAATTCAGCGGGGTCATTGAGATCTTTCAGCCGAACGGACTTCTCAGCCAGACGCTCGAAGTTCGGAACGGAAGGCCCCACGGCGCCCATCGCAATTACTTTGAAGACGGAAGCATCCGACGCGCCGAGCATTACAAATCGGGCAAAAAGACAGGCGACTTTTGGCCGAGCGGCCAACTAAAACGAAGAGAAGTTCTAAATGGCGAACTGACGGCCATCGAATGGTATTTCCCAAGTGGCGCGATCCAAAAGCGATATACAAAAAATAAACACGTTGGCGCCGTTGGTGTGGTCGAACTGTACTATGAAAATGGAAATCTTGCCGAAAGTCTCTCGGTTTCCGATGACAAAGAACTAGGACCACGGCTCAAGTTCTTTGAGGATGGCTCACCGAAGTTAAAGGCCGAATATCTTGCTGATTCGAAGCTCGTGGTTCACGATGCCTGGGACGACCAAGGAAATCAAATCGTCAAGGATGGTGCAGGCGAGTTCTATGAGGATGGGATTTCCATTTGCTGGCCCTATGACTTGACCTTTACCCACATGTGGCAAGAACGAAGTGAATTGCGAGATGGAGTTCGCCACGGCAAATCGATTACGTACGCGGACGGGGTGCTATGGAGCACCTCTACTTACGAAAATGGAAGGGAAGTTGGTGAACGAAGGCTCTATTGGGACAATGGCCGATTGCGCAGCATCGAGCAACTCGAGAATGAAGAAACCATTTCCGAGCAGCACTTCCCAAAATTTGATAAGCCTGCTCCAGCGGTCGTTTTGAGCCTCGAAGCGACCGAAAAACGATATCGAGCCTGGGATCACCTTCTCCTGGATGAGTATCCGCAACCGCTCAACCTAGAGGACGTGCAACAACGACTAACTATTCCCGAGTTCTTAAAAGAAGTACATGAGCGGAATCTGTTAGGAACAATGAAGAGTGATTACGAGGACGCGAGTTCTTTTGATCAGACGATTGCACACTTCCTGACAGTCGATGAAGAAGGGGGCGTGGCGGACGCGGTCACCAATGGAGCCTCACCGTACGCCGGCGCAGTTTGGGATGCCTATCTACCTATCCTAAAACAGTTGAGATTCTCTCCAGGAAAAGTGCGCGGACGAGCAATGAAATGTCGCGTCCTGGCCGTTGTATCACACACCTTTATTGAGGGCGGATAAACGCGTTCGACCCACGCACTTTGATGCACTGGTGACTGATTGAATGCTTGTGCTAAACAAAAGGGATCAATCAAACGGCTGCCTCTCCACCGGCGACCAACGCGGGATACACCCCGGCAAACAGAAAACGGCATAAATTAACTCTCTTGCGGCCTCCCCCGACAGATGAACCATTCGTTGCACCGTCTCCGAATACCGCACCCCCAGCACCTCAATCCGCGCCGCAGCATCGCCAATCTTTTGAAAATCCTCCCCTCTCACTCTCTTTCGCACTTCCGCCATTCCGTGGTTTCGCGATCGGTCCCCCGTGTTTCCTCCTCGCTCCCCGTCAATTCTGCGGTTAAAAAGTATTGAGAAACTACTTGCAACACGCCTGCATCTGCAATTGCGCCCGTTTCTTGCCCCCAACTGCCACCAAGAAAAGCAACTACGAGAGCTTGCCAACGTTGCCACCAACTGACTCCGCCACCAGCCGCCACCTCCGCCACCTCCCACGAGAGCCCGCCACCACCGCCACCACCGCCACCACCGCCAC
>JBKJSI010000587.1:0-3208 GCA_046595915.1 Pirellulaceae bacterium | reverse complement strand
CATGTTCACTCGCCACCAGCTCCGCTCGGTGAAACCGCGCTCAATGCTGAACTGCCTCGCGAACTACTCGACATTATTCACAAGGCGCTCGCCAAAAGAGTCGAAGACCGATATCAAACCGCCGCTGATATTTTACGTGACCTTCGCGGCGTGCCGCTGCCGACGGGGCAGGAGGAATGGTCTTCTGATCTAGAAGCATCGATCGCGGTAGAAAACGCCGCGGCGATCACCAAACAAGAGGACGCGACTCAGGAACTCTCCCGGCTGCTTCGCGTCGTGCGGCCAACTCGGACTTTTGGCTGGTTGACCCCAGTTGGACTCTGGGCAGCCGCAACGGTAGTCATGTTCGCCATCGGAGGATTTTGGGCCTGGATCAACAGCCCCAAGCTCGTCGCTGCGCAGGTTCGCACCGAGCGAGAATCGCCAAGCCAGCCGAACGTCGATGTGAAAAAGAAGCAGTCCACGGTGCAACTCCAATACCTCGTCGCCACGGGGATCAATACGCCGGACGCGCTACTAGAGATTGCCAAACTCTTTCCGCCTGGGGAGAGCGCAAACAATCGTTACTATGCTTTGCTCGCCGAACAACGTTTGGCGGAATACTACCTAGATCGTCTCGATTGGCGGCGCGCGATGGATTGTTTTGAAAAGCTCAGCAAAGCCAACAATCCGGCCGATCGTGGTTTTCAAGCTTATGGCTATGCGGGCATGGCTCACGCGGCTTCGATCTTTTCGGAGTGGGATTTGGAGGAGAACTGCCTCAAAGAACTCCAGCAACTCAGCAATTTCTTGAGTGAAGAGGAATGGCTAGAAGCATTCAATATCCTGAGCGACATTCAGCAGAAGCGGATGAAGTTGCCTCGCTTCTCATCAGCTGGCCGCGCTGCGGATGACAGTTAAGTCAAAATCGGTCTGGAGACGCTGACTTGTCAACGTTGGTAGTTTGCCAATTCAATCGCCCCGTCATACTGCCGGCGATGAGAAAAGTTCCTTCTCCCCTAGTGACGAGGCTTATCACCATGCCATCGAGGGGGGCAGCGATGCCTTCCTCTTGAACTGATTTGCATTCGCCAACTCCCAAGCTTGCACTTCGCCGTTCGCACTCCCGACAAAGAGTTGCTTTCCGTCATCCGAAAATAGCATGCAGTAAATTAACTCGAGATCTCGCGGAGTTTGCATCTTCGCAATCTCACTTCCTTGCTTTGAATCATTTGCGCGGAGATTCTGGTAAAAAGACGTCCCCGACCAATGAACCATCGGCGGAGATAGTCATCTTCTCCGGGCCCCCATATTCGCCCTGGATGAAAATCGGTTTGAGTCGTTTTATGATAGGAACTGGCCCGGCTGGCTTGAGCGGCGCGGTTGCGGGTTCTGCCGAAGTTTTGGGTGGCGCGAACGGAGTCGATCTCTCAGGCCGACTCCTGAAACGGCGTGGCCCCATGCGCATATTCCTCGCCAAAAGTCTGCTCGCAGGTGTAGCACTTCAAATAGCGGCCGCGAGAATAAAGGGGAAAGAGCGGTAGGAAATAGAGTGTGAACTAGTGACGCACCGAGATCAGTGCATAAGGCCGTTGGACTTTGCAGCAAGGGCAGGGAAATTGGCTAGCGACGGATTCTCGGTCTCGAAAGCCGTGAATGATCAAATCCTGGCTCAAGCTCACGCGCTACAATAAATTAGACGAAACTGATGTGGCAATCACGGTAAGTGGGCCGGAAGGGCTGGTCAAACTGAGGCAGCCGTTTTCCGCAAGCGTAGTCGGATGCATGACGTGGCGTCCCTTGACACCGCCGTCCCTCTCGGTAACATCACGTAACGAGTTACAGGCGAACCACTTGAGTGGTTTGCTTGTCAAAGAAATAGCCTGCCAAGTCCGATGCTGGTAGGAGATAGGTCCCGCCCCCTTCGTCTAGTGGCCCAGGACCCCGGGTTCTCAGTCCGGTAACAGGGGTTCGACTCCCCTAGGGGGTATTGAAGACTTTCGCACGAATTATCAGCGACACTCACCAGCCCCCAATTTTCACTAGAAACTTGGGGGTTTGTCGTTTCTTGATACTCGCTGCCATCGTCCTGATTAGCAATGATGGAACCGCGGGTGGAACACATTTTGGAACCGCCGGTGGAACCGCCGATTTTGTTGAGGCCGGTCGCCCGGTCGAATGCCTCTGTGGTTGCCATTGCGTAGTGTTCCATTGCTACAGCTTGAGAGTTCCCTAGCCATGAGCAAACGTCCTTCGCGGGGTGGCTCGCCAGCAACTCCGTTTGCCTGCTGGCCCTCATGTTGTGAAAAAGCCGTGGCCAATGAGTGATGCCGGCGCGGTCAAGAATGCGCTGAAACTGCGATCGCAGATTCTTTCCCGCGTCCCGGCAACTTGGAATGACAAGCTCCGTAAGGGGCGTTTCGATTCCCGGCTCGGCGAGGGTAGCTAAGTCCTCCAGGTAGGGCGCCAGTTCTTCAAAGATGGGACAGATTCGCGTTCCCGTCTTAGGAGCGCGGATGGTCAAGCGTCGATTCACCAAGTCCACGTCGGCCCAGCGAAGCGTGGTGAGTTCGCTAGGCAAACGCAGACCGCCAAACCGGCTGAGTGCGATGATCGCTCGCCATTGGGCGTTTGGAGCCTTATCGATGGCCTTCTGAGCGATTGCGTGGGTAATGAAGTGCTGGCGCTCAGAGTTTGCAATTGCAGCGGTGGGAACACTCAAAAACGGATTCTCCAGCGAAAGCTTGCGCTTCAGTGCATCGGCAAATATTTGTCGACCAATCTGGCAGAACTTCCGCACCGTGGCTTCCGCCAAACCTTTGAGTTTTTTTCGCTGGCCGTCGCTTTGTGCAACTTGCTTTGCAGTCTTTCGTCCCTCCGTAAGACACCATTCGCGGAACCGCAGGCCATCCGCCAGCGTGAAGCTCCGCAATCTTCGATTTGCCCCAAAGTGCCGATTGAGATACTCCACGGCTTGGCCAAGGTTGAGCTTGGAGCGCGGCGAAAGACTCGCTCGCATCGCCTGATATTCGGCAAGCAGTTCTCCTAAGGTCTGAGGCGCGTTGGAATCGGCCGCGCTGGCTTCAATCAATCCCAAGTTCGCGAGCTTCGTTTTGAACTTGCTATCGAGGTCGGCGGCCCATGCCGCTACTTTCGTTTCCGGTAATGTTCGCGCCGCCAGTGAACTCGCCAAGTGTTCAACGTGGCTTTTGAATTGCTCCGCTGCCCG
>JBKJSI010000316.1:0-23855 GCA_046595915.1 Pirellulaceae bacterium | reverse complement strand
AGTTTCGTTCACGGTGACCGATGACACCGTGACCAGCGCCGCCTATGCGAACCCGGTGACCGTCACGAACCTTGCGCCCGATGTCGTGCAAATCCTTGGGGCTCCCACAAGCTCGGTAAACGAAGGCGCGGTCGTTAGTCTCACGAGTCTAGTTCATGATCCTGGGTCGCTCGATACCTTCAGTTACCTCTGGAGCGTCAATGGCAATTCTATTGGATCTGCAACCAGCGCCTTGTTCGCGTTTACACCAATTGACAATGGCGACTATGTCGTAAGCCTTACGGTCACCGACGATGATGGTGGTGTGATGAGCGGCAACGATGTTTTGATAACGGTCAATAACGTCGCTCCCACCGCGACTATCTCCAACTCTGGCCCGGTCAACGAAAGCGGCTCGGCGACAGTTAGCTTCGCGAATGGCGCAGATGCCTCCAGTGTCGATCAGGCAAGTCTCAAGTACTTCTACTCGTTGTCGCAGGCTGCTCGCGATGCCGCGACTTACACAGCATCTTCAGTTGCGACATCCCAGTCCTTCACTTTCGCGGACGATGGCGCCTACGTCGTCTATGGGCGCGTGATCGATAAGGATGGCGGCTACTCCGATTATCAAACAACGGTCATTGTTAACAATGTTGCACCCACGCTAACGATCACAGGCGCCTCGGCGACTCCGGAAGGCGCCGAGTACCGTTTAACACTCGTCTCCAGCGATCCTGGCGCGGATACGATCTCCAGTTGGACGATCAACTGGGGCGATGGCGCCACCGAAGTCTTTGCTGGTTCCGCGACAACGGCTGCCCATACCTATGCGGATGGCATCAACAACTACATTATCAGCGCCACAGCCACAGACGAGGATGGAACCTTCGCTTCCAACACCCAGGCGGTAACGGTTGACAATGTAGCGCCAACGCTAACTATCACCGGAGCGGCTACCACGAATGAAGGAGTTGTTTACACGCTCAACTTGTCTTCCAGCGATCTCGGCGCCGATTCGATCACAAGTTGGACGATCAACTGGGGCGATGGCCCGGCGCAAGTCGTTTCAGGCAACCCTAGCAGCGTTGCCCATACCTATCCTGACGGCACGATCAGCTACACCATTAGCGCCGTCGCGACGGATGAAGATGGAAGCTATAGCGCGAACTCAGTTGCCATCACCGTCAATAATGTTGCGCCTGTTCTGGTAACGATCAACGGCGCACCAACCACGTCGCCTGAAGGTCAATCCATCGCGCTAACGAGCACAGTAAACGATCCAGGTTTGCTCGATACGTTCAGTTACGCCTGGACCGTCACCAAGGATGGCGTTGGCTTCGCTTCCGCAACCACGTCCGGTTTCGCTTTTACTCCGGATGACGATGGGATCTATGTCGTAAAGTTGACCGTCACCGATGACGATGGTGGTTTGACAAGCGCCAGCGATGTTTCGATCACGGTCAACAACGTCGCCCCCACCGCGACCTTGAACTCACCCACGACCGCGCCGGAAGGAACATCGCCGACCTTTAGTTTCACGTTACCGTTCGATCCATCTTCGGTAGATGTCAACGCCACATTCCGCTATGCCTTTGCGATCGGAACCGATTCGATTGCGGAAACCTACCTGGCCGCTAGTGCGGCCAGTTCGGCAAACCTCAGCTTCACCGACAATGGAAGTTACACCGTTCGCGCCCGCGTCTTCGATGAAGACAATGGTTTCACCGAATACTCGACAACCATCAACGTCACCAACGTCGCGCCGACGGCGTCGCTTTCCAACGATGGCCCCATCAACGCGGGAGGCAGTGTCACCGCCACGTTTACGGGCGCCTTCGATCCTTCGACCGCCGATATCGCCAATGGTCTCCACTACAGCTTTGCGCTATCGGCAAGCGGCCTCGCGGCGGATTATAGCTTGGCGACCACAACCAATTTCGCAAGTTTCACGCTGGCAACCGCGGGAACCTATATCATCCATGGACGAGTTTTCGATAAGGATAACGGGTTCAGCGACGTGACTACTTCGGTAGTTATTACCGGAACGACCACCAACGTCGCACCGACCGTCATCATCGGCTCCAATCCGGTTGACGTTGTTAAGGGCGTTTCATCCACCTATCGCTTTACCGCCGTCGATCCCGATGACAATGGTGGGTTCATTTTCAACATCACTTGGGGTGATGGGACGACGACCACAACGGCTCCAACGGCGGCAGGCGTCAACTTTGTCGACGTCGGAAAAGCCTATAGTGACGTTTCCGCCAACGATGGCGTATTCATCATCTCCGTCACCGCCACTGACTCGCGCGGAGCGACGAGCAACGTCGCCGCGACTCGTGAAATCGGCGTCCTCGGCTGGTCGACTTATCAGGATCCGCTTGATCTCTCTAAAACCATCTTGGTGATTGTCGGCTCGCAAGGCCAAGATGATATCAAGCTTAAAGAAGCTGATGACGACAACATCCGCATTACGATTCGTGAACGCGACGAATATGTCCGCTTCCGAGGCAGGGTCGATGGCGACGTCGATCGCATTTTGGTCTATGGCCTCGGCGGAGACGACAAAATCACGCTAGATGACGACATTGAGGTCAAAGCGGAAATCTGGGGCGGCTCGGGCAACGACAAAATCAAAGGCGGCGGCGCGGCGGATGTTATTCTCGGCGAACTGGGCGACGATCTTCTCTACGGCGGAGACGGCCGCGATCTCCTCATCGGCGGCGCTGGAGCCGATGCCATTCACGGTGACGACAACGATGACATCCTCGTTGCCGGCTACACCAAGTTTGACAAGAACCGCGCTGCACTTGAGGCAATCCTTGCCGAATGGGGTAGCAACCGAAGTTATGTCGATCGCCGCAAGAACATCATGGGCATAGGAACTGGAACCCGAGCGAACGGTTCTTACTACTTCACCTTTAATGGAACCACCGCCGCGGATAACACGGTGTCCGATGATGGCGTGAAAGACACTCTTTGGGGCGACGATGGCCGCGACTGGTTCATGTACCAAGTGGACGGCGACAACAGTAGCTCCAAGGATCAAGTCAAAGACAAGTCCTCCAACGAAAATGGAGATGACATCGACAAATGGTGGTAAGTGGCTGGAGAAAATCGCGGATTCTACGGAGTTTTGTCGGCGACGTAGCGACTCATACGCATTCTAGTTCGTACTAGCGCGCATCCTATTGCGCCTTCCCAGACTACCCATCATGTTATAGCCACCTCGTTTTGGAGTTGGCTATGCAGGTGGAAGCCCATCAGTCGCTTGAGGAATTGAAACGAATTGAGCGAATAGAGAAGAACGCCGCTCGTTCCAAGCGATTACGAATTATTATTTTGGCGATCGAAGGGTGGACGGCGCCGGCGATTGCGATGTCGGTGGGACTGACTCGACGAATCTGTCAGGGTTGGGTCTCTCGCTACAACGAAAAGGGTCTTGCCAGACTTCAGTATCAACGCGGGGGATGCCAACTTCCCGAAGTGCTTACGGCGGAGCAACAGACTCAGTTTTGCGAACGGATGGAGGCCGGTCCCCAGCCCGAAGATCAAGTTTGTACTCTACGAGGCAAGGACTTTCAGCGCATCCTTCAGGCGGAGTTTGGCGTCCTTCGTAGCTTGGCCAGCGTTGATCATTTGCTACATCGGCTGGACTATTCCTGCATGCGGCCACGTCCTCGGCATCAGCGTTTTGATGCGACGGCGCAGGGAACATTTCGCCAACAGTTTCCCGCGCAACTAGCCGAGATTGCGGCCTCTCATCCGACGAAGCAATTGCGAATCTACTTCGAGGATGAGGCCCGATTCGGTCAACAAGGAACGACGACTCAAGTTTGGGCCAAACGTGGCTCACGACCGACGGCGGTGCGTCAAACGGAATATGGCTATTTGTGGGTTCTAGCGGCAGTCTGTCCACAAACGGGCCATGCGGAGGGCTTGCTCAGTCCCCGTTTGAATACCACGACCATCAATCTCTTCTTGAAGCAATTCTCCGCCCAGATGAAGGAAGATGAGCATGCGGTGATGATCTGGGATGGCGCGGGTTTCCACACCGCTAAAGCACTTCAGGTTCCCGCCAACGTGACTCTGATCAAGCTCCCGCCCTATAGCCCCGAACTCAATCCGATCGAAAACCTCTGGCACTACCTCAAAAGTCATTACTGGTCGAACAAGCTACACAAAGATTACGACGCGCTCGAAGAAGCCGCCATTGCAGCATGGCGAAACGCCGTGCTGAATTCCGATTTAATGAAAACCGTGTGCGCCGCTTCCTACGTCAAAAGCGCTGTTTCGAATTAGAATGTGTATCACACATTACCGACGGACTCGAGAATGCGCCCCGCGAGTTAATTCGGCTGCTGCAAGGACAGCACTTCGGCAAGAAGATCATACGGGTGAACAGTCAGGGCAACGTCCTTTTATAGGGCGCCCTGTTTAGCAAGGAGGTGTGCGGGTTAGTAAGCACATTCTCGGAGCGCGTAGCGATGTTAATCTGTTGCCAGCGTCGCAAGAGGGAAAGGGTGGCGCTTCTCAGGGCAGCTAATACTTAGCGCGCGAAGGCGGTGCGGATGCGACTGGCGTCTTCGCCCAGGGGCACGTCGCGGACCTAGTGAACTCGATTTTCGATGCCACAGTTGCCACGCCACCAAGTTAAGAGCTGCGCCGCGTTCGCGCGAAGTGCTGGTGATTGCATATTCAATCTCAAAATGCTCTTTTCCCTCGCGCCAAGTCGTTCGCGTGAGTCGACAGACTTGTTTCACACCGGACGCCGCGTTAATCCCTGCCGCTAATGATGCCAAGCAACCGGCAATGCAGGCAGCCATTACACCCTCGTCACATAACTTCATGCTGCGCAGAGCACCGAGCAAACAACCGCAGCCACCATGGCCGCGAACGGATGGCTTCGTCCCTGGCGCCCGCGAGGATCGGGGATCTGAGTCAAATAGGCCAGCAAATCCCCGGCTGGAGCGGTTAACAAAGCAGCACCTCAGTGCACGATAGACACCTCCAATCACGCTTCTATTGCGCACCATATCTAAATTGGATCGCGGCGTTGCCCTGGAGGATCCTCAAGTTGGCTTGCGATCAGGGCGAATTGCAACTCGAGGGTAGAGCAATGGCCGGAACGGCGAGGGCTTCGTTCAACAGTTGGCACGCTCTTTCTTTTCACTCCACCCGCCTGTTTCGTATTGGGTGGGATGCGGTTTTTCGGAGACCAAATCGGATGCGCACTCCTCAGAGGTCGCTAAATCAAGTGTTTGTGGGGCGCGCTAAAGAGAGACTTTATTCGAAGAGGGATGGCGCCGGGAGACCTGCCGCCACTCGGGTCCGCCGAGCCACAACCCCACTCGGAAAAGTAGATTAAGTAGCGCGTCGCGCGCTTTGAAACGAATAACGCCAGTCACCACGGCAAACTCCGTCGCCTGGAATTCCTTCCTTGCCAACCCGACGTTGAAGCCGCCCCATCACGTTTTGATCTATGGTACAAAAACAAAGTGAACTTTCCCGCGATGAATTCGACTACTCCGAGGGAAATCGAAATGATCTTGCCACGTCCGTTCATTATCGTTGCCCTACTCTGGCTGGCTTCATGTTCCGCACTTCATGCGGCTGAACCGTTACTCCCCGCCAAGCCGAACATCATCTTCATCATGGCGGATGATCTTGGTTACACCGATGTCGCATGCTTCGGCAGCAAGTATTACGAGACGCCGAACATCGACCGGCTCGCGACACAGGGAATGAAGTTCTTGAGTCATCATCATTGTCAGAATTGTACGCCGACTCGGGCCGCGTTAATGAGCGGGCAATACGGCGCTCGCACCGGGGTCTACACGGTCGGCGGTACGGACCGCTTCGACTGGAGCAAACGCCCACTACGCCCCGTGGAGAACGTTACGAATCTGCCGCTCGACCGCGACATCATCGCCAAACAACTCAAGGCTGTCGGTTACGCGACGGGCATGTTTGGAAAGTGGCACATCGGGCAGCAGGGAGACTACCTCCCCGGCAAGCGCGGCTTCGATGAGGCCGTCGTCAGCATGGGGCGGCACTTTGACTTCGCCACGAATCCCAAGACCGATTATCCCACGGGGCAGTATCTTGCCGACTTCCTCACCGACAAGGCAGTGGACTTCATCACGCGGCACAAAGACCAACCGTTTTTTCTCTACCTGCCGCACTTCGGTGTTCATTCGCCTCACGATGCGAAGGCCGAACTGATTGCCAAGTTCAAACCCAAGCCAGGAGTCGGCGGACATAACAACCCGACCTATGCCGCGATGATTGCCTCGGTGGATGATAGCGTGGGCCGTGTGATGCAAACGCTCGATGATTTGAAACTGGCCGACAATACGGTGCTCATCTTTACCAGCGACAACGGCGGCGTGGGCGGTTATGCGCGCGAAGGGATCAAGAAGGCCGGGAACATCACCGACAACGCGCCGCTGCGCAGCGGCAAAGGGAGCCTTTACGAAGGGGGCACGCGCGAACCCTTCGTTGTCCGTTGGCCAGGCGTCACAATACCTGGCTCGACTTGCAGCGAGCCGACGATTCACGTCGATATCTTCCCGACGATGCTGGAACTCGCCGGCGCGCCCCAGCCGCGGCAAGTGTTGGACGGCGAGAGCCTGGTTAAACTCTTCCGTGATTCCAACGCGAAGCTCCAGCGAGACGCTATCTTCCAACACTTTCCCGGCTACCTCGGCGCCGGCGCCGATTCCTGGCGCACGACGCCGGTGAGCCTCGTCCAGATCGGCGACTGGAAGCTGATGGAGTTTCTTGAAGACGGTCAGCTAGAACTCTATAACCTCGCCAACGACATTGGCGAAACCAAAAACCTGGCGAAAGACAATCCCGCCAAGACCAAGGAACTCCACGACCGCCTCGTTGCTTGGCGAGCCGAAGTGAAGGCCCCGATGCCCACGAAGAACGAAGGTGAACCGAAGGCAAAAGGCAAGGGAAAGAAGAAGGCCGCGCGAACCTCGAATTGAACGATGATCATCGTCGATTCCATTGAAACCATGAACTGTGAGCCTCGATTCCTATGCAACGCGCACTTTATTTTCTCGTTTCCCTTATCCTGCCATGTCCATTTTTTGCCGGGGTTGCAGCTTCCGGGGCGGAATCTCGCCCCAATGTCGTCTACATCATGGCCGACGAACTTGGGTACTTCGAACCGGGGTTCAATGGCGGGACGACGATCAAGACGCCGAACCTCGATCGCATGGCGGCGGAGGGAATGCGTTTTAAGAACCTTTTTGCCGGGTCTGCGGTTTGTGCTCCAACACGGTGCTGTTTGATGACCGGCAAACATAGCGGGCATACGTCGGTGCGAGTCAACGGCGGCGGGACTCCGCTGCGAGCCGACGAACCAACGATCGCGTCGATGCTCAGGTCGCAGGGTTACGCAACGGGTGGATTCGGCAAGTGGGGCTGCGGCGGACGCGATTCCACTGGCGTCCCCGAGAAACATGGCTTCGACCTCTTCTTCGGCTATTACGATCAGGTTCATGCTCACACGTACTATGCGCCGTATCTGATCCGTAACAGCGAGGAAGTGCCTCTCGCCGGAAACAATGGCGGCTCGAAAAGACAGACGTACTCGCACTACCTCATTCACGAAGCGGCGATGAAGTTCATCCGCGAGCATGGCAAACAGCAAAAGCCGTTTTTTGCTTATCTGCCTTACACGCCGCCTCACGGTAATTTTGACATCCCGGATTCGGACCCCGCTTGGGAAATCTATAAAGACAAGCCGTGGCCCGAGAATGCTCGCCGCTACGCCGCAATGGTTGGAATGATCGATCGGCAGGTCGGTGAGGTGCTGGCGCTGTTGAAGGAACTGCGCGTCGAGCAAAACACGCTGGTGCTGTTCAGCGGCGACAATGGCGGCGCCGATTACTTTGCGTCGAAGGATCATCCGCGCGGCGTGCATTCAGCGAACAAAGATCCTTCGACTGGCGTCGAATACCGCGGTCACAAAGGGCAGCTCTACGAAGGTGGGTTACGAGTCCCGTTTCTCGCGCGCTGGCCCGGCAAAATTGCTGCGGGCGGCGTGAGCGAGCATCTGGCCTACTTTCCCGACGTGTTGCCGACGATCGCCGAATTGACGGGAGGCAAAGCCCCCGCCGACGTCGATGGTCTCTCGATTCTGCCCACGCTGCTTGGTGAGCAGGCCGCCGGCCACACTCAGAAGCAACACGACTTCCTCTACTGGGAGCTCGGCGGAGCAACCGCCATTCGGCAGGGAACGTGGCGGGCGGTACGACCAAAGCCAACCTCGAAGTGGGAGTTGTACGACCTTTCCTCCGATCCGAGCGAATCAAAAGACCTAGCCGCCGCCAAGCCGGACATGGTTACCAAGCTCGACGCTCTCGCAGCGAAGTCTCACATCCCGGCTGTGGAAGGAACCTTTGCTCGTACCGACCGCCACGAGCGTGATCGCCGCGCGAAGACGGGTCAGCAGGACAATCCCAATGCTCCCGATCCGCTAACCGGAAACAAGCCAAACGCGAAGGCTGCAGTGATGCCAACTAGGGGGATGCTTTCGAACAAAGATTGGAAGATCGTCCGTGTAAGTAGCGAGAATATTGACAACAAGAAGTTCGCTCGAAACGCCATCGATGGGGATCCGACGACACTCTGGCATAGCAGATTCACTGGCGCCGTCGCCGCACCGCCGCACGAACTGGTGATCGACCTCGGAGCCGAGCGCACCATTCGCGGCTTCGTCTATCTCGCCCGACAAGACGCCGGCTGGAACGGTGCGATCAAAGACATCGAATTCTGCATCAGTCAATCTCCGGAAAAGTTCGGCGAACCCATGGTCAAAGCAACGCTCACCAAACAGAAGGAGCCGCAAACCGTCGAATGCCCGACCACGAAGGGCCGCTACATTTTGCTGCGCGCTCAATCAGCTCATAGTGAACAGGCCTTTGCAAGCGTCGCCGAATTTGGCATCCGGGGCGAGTAATGGACTAGCTCTTCTCAATTCGTTTGAGGGGAGCATGCCGAAGGACGAGCGTGACTCGTTTAACCCTGACCATCGTCAACTTCGACAATGCACCTGGACACCCTGCCACCGCCTTAGAGCCTCACACATCATGAATGACAGCCTAAGCCTTCTCATCCTACTGTTGTTGGCTCCGCTCGCCACGCTACGCGCCGCAGAGGATTTGCCCGAGCCGCCGACGAATTGGAAATGCCCGCCTGAGATTGCTGAAGCGCGCGTCGAGGTCTATCGTCAGGTGGGTGACGTAAAGCTCAACGCCTGGATCTGCGAGCCCAAAGGGCACAAAGCGAGTGATCGACGGCCCGCGGTGGTTTTCTTTTTTAGAGGCGGCTGGCAGAGCGGTACGCCAGGACAATTCTTGCCACAATCGCTGCATCTGGCGCAGCGCGGAATGGTCGCTATCTTGGTCGATTACCGAGTGAAGAGCCGACATGGAGTGCTCCCGCAAGATTGCCTGCGCGACGCCAAAGCCGCCATTCGTTGGGTACGAGCCAATGCGGCGCGACTCGGCATCGATCCCGATCGCATCGCGGCGGGAGGCGGATCGGCCGGAGGTCATCTCGCGGCGGCGGTTGCTCTCGTACCAGGCTTTGAAGAAGAGAAGCCGGCTGTCAGTTCGCTGCCCAATGCGCTCGTGCTTTTCAATCCAGCATTGGTGTTGGCGAAAGTGGAAAGCCAACCCGATCTCCTGCCAGCCGCTAAGGCCGCCGACCTTAGCAAGCGAACAGAGGGGCGGCCACAGGAGATTTCGCCCTATCACTTGATCCACAGCAGTTTGCCTCCCAGCATCATCTTTCACGGGACCAAGGACGAAGCGGCGCCATTTTCAACGGCGGTGGCTTTTCGGAAGGCCATGAGCGACGCTGGTAATCGCTATGAACTCAAAGCCTATGAGGGTCAACCGCACGGCTTCTTCAATCCCGGCCGAGGCCAGGGCGAAGCGCGGGTCGAGGCGACTCGCAACGATTACCGCACGCTGCGTGATTTGGATACGTTTCTGGAATCGCTCGGTTATTTGAAGGCTGATGCAGTCGCGCCCTAGATTCACTGAGTCGTTGGCAAGGCGACGCCTACTATGGAACTTTCCAATTAATCCGCCACTCGGCCCATGGACGACCTCGCCATGAACCAGATTCTTGCCGTCATCACCGCTCTGAGCATTACCGCAATACAGGCTGTAGGTGCGCCGCCAGGCAAGCCCAACATCGTGATCCTTTATGCGGACGATATGGGCTACGGCGACCTCGGCGTGCAGAATCCGCAGACAAAGATTCTCACGCCACACTTGGACCGACTCGCGGCGCAGGGGACACGGTTTACGGATGCGCACAGTTCGTCGGGCGTCTGTACGCCCAGCCGCTATGCACTCTTGCAGGGAAGGTATCACTGGCGAAAGTTTCACGGCATTGTGAACTCCTTCGATCAACCGATCCTCGACGCTGAACGGACCACGCTGCCCGAATTGCTGAAGACCAAGGGCTACAAGACGGCGTGCATCGGGAAATGGCATTTGGGATGGGATTGGAATGCCATCAAAAAGCCCGGATCCGCGCCGACCCGGGGATCGGGAAAGGGGCAGGGCGGCTTCGCGTCAAACGCTTTTGATTGGAGCAAGCCCATCCCTGGCGGGCCGTTGTCGCACGGGTTCGACTATTACTTCGGCGACGATGTGCCGAACTTCCCACCGTATACCTGGTTTGAGAACGACCGCGTCCTCACCGAACCGACCGTGCCACTCACCACACCCAAGTCGACCGCGGAAGGCTCGTGGGAAGCGCGGCCGGGGCCATCGGTGAAAGACTGGGATTTCTGGGCTGTGATGCCGAAGCTGACGGAGAAAGCCGTGGAATGGATCGGCCAACAGAAGCGGGACGAACCGTTCCTTCTCTATTTCGCCTTCACGTCGCCCCATGCGCCGATCGTGCCGACGCAGGATTTTGTCGGTAAATCGAAGGCGGGCGGCTTCGGCGATTTCGTCACCCAGTCGGATGACACCGTGGGCCGCGTGTTGCAGGCGCTGCAGGACGGCGGCTTCGCAGACAATACGCTCGTCATCTTCAGTTCCGATAATGGCCCCGAACATTATGCCTACGATCGCATCCGGAACTTCCAGCATCGCAGCATGGGTCCGCTGCGCGGTCTCAAACGTGACCTCTGGGAAGGGGGACATCGCGTGCCGTTCGTCGTGCGTTGGCCAGGCAATGTTCCCGCAGGAAAGGTGAATGACGGCCTCCTAAGCCAGATCGACCTCTTCGCGACCATTGCGGCAGTCGTCGGAGCAGACATCCCCTCGGGTTCCGCCGAAGACAGTTACAACCAGCTCCCGCTCTTCACCGGCGAAGCGCCCAGCGTGAGAGACACGCTGGTTCATAACACGAACGCGAACGGCTACGCGCTCCGCCAAGGCGACTGGATCCTGATTGCGGCGAAAACTGGCGCCGTGAGCAAAGTGCCCGAGTGGTTCGATAAAGAGAATGGCTACTCCAAGAACCCGCATTCCGGCGAACTCTACAATCTTCGCAACGACCTCGCGCAGAAACACAACCTCTACGCCGACCAACCTGGCAAGGTACAGGAACTCTCGACCCTCCTCGAACAAGTCCGCGCCAAGGGGCAAGTGCGGTGAGCCTTCGTCGATCGTCCGTGCTTCGCCTTTTCCAATCAGGATGACTCCATGAAAATCAGGAACCGTCAAACCCTTGCCTTGCTCGCCGCGCTGTCGTTGCTGACTGCACTGGAGTCGACCCAGGCCAATGAGGCGCCGAGGCCTTCTGCCAAACCCAACATCCTGCTCATCGTTGCCGACGACCTTGGGTGGACCGATGTGGGTTGGCACGGCGGCTTCGGGAAGACGCCGGTGATGGACCGGCTCGTTCGCGAAGGCGTCGAACTCGATCAACATTACGTGCAGCCGGTTTGCACGCCCACTCGCACTGCATTAATGAGCGGGCGATATCCCGGAAGGTTTGGACCGCAGGCACTGTCGCCCAGCAATTTGCGCGCAATGCCGTTGGGGACGGTGACACTCGCTTCGGCACTGAAGACTCTCGGTTATCGGACCCATATAACCGGGAAATGGCATCTGGGGGCAAGGCCGGAGTGGATCCCCAATGCGTACGGCTTCGATACGAGTTACGGCACGCTGACCGGTGCGGCAGACCCGTGGACCCACAAATATCGCCAAGGGAATCCGTACGAAGAGACCTGGCATCGCGACGGGAAGTTCTTTCACGAAGTGGGCAACGCCACCGAACTCGTCGCCGCCGAAGCCCTGCGACACATGGTGGCGAAGACGACGCCGTGGTTCGTTTATGTGCCGTTTCACGCAGTCCATACTCCCGTCGACGCGCCGGAGGAATACAAAGCGCTTTACGAGGGCGTGAAGTTCCACGCGGATCCAGTCAAGCACGAGTCGCGCCTGCGCATGGCGGCGATGGTTTCCCAGATCGATACGAAGATCGGGCAGTTTATTGCGGCACTCGACAACACCAAGCAACGCGACAATACACTCATCCTCTTCACCAGCGATAACGGGGGGATCGAATCGCTCCAGAACGCCTATGCCGGCGACGTGCCGGATTCGCCGTTCAATAGCGAGAACGACCCGCTGCGCGGCCAGAAGGCAACGCTCTACGAGGGAGGAACTCGCGTCTGTGCGTTCGCCAATTGGCCCGGTACGTTGAAGCCGCACAAGTTCAAGACGGCCATGCATTGCGTCGACTGGTTTCCGACCATCGCCGAGCTGACTGGTTACAAGGCAGCGAACGACCTGAAATGGGACGGCGTTAGCCAATGGTCAGCACTGACGGGGGCGGTCCCGAACACCACGTCACGGAATATCTACATCGCAACGCCAGGTGCAAGCAGCCTGCGATTTGGCGAATGGAAACTCATCGCCCGAGCCAAGGGCCAGCACGAACTCTTCAACATTGCTGCGGACCCTGATGAAAAGAATAACTTGGCAGCGAAGGAACCGGACAAAGTCGCGGAACTCACCCAGTTACTCGTCGCCGAACAGTCCAAGGAGAATCCGGTCATGCCGGAGGACTTGAAGGGGTTGCCTCATTGAGTTGGATTTGGACTCTGCTTTCATCCGATTCGGCCTTCAGCTAGCACAGCTCGACAGCCGCCGAAGGGCTGTTCTGAAACGCTTTCCAATCATCATTGTGCGTCGCCTGAAGATTCGGGCTGTCCTCGTGCAGTTTCCCATATCGGTAATCGCAATGCGGAGCCTTGCCACCCTTCAGGAGTACGAGCATCGAAACGCCGTCGATCTTCACCGCGACCTCCGCCATCGCGCCGATGAGTTCAGCTCACGTCAGGAGGATGTTCCGGGGGCCCGCGGCTCGTCGCACGCCTTCCCTCTGCCGGAACGACGTCGGGCCACCCACGCCAGCCGCAGGCCGCCGTCGTGCCGCGACCGCTTGAACCCGAGCATCACTTGCCCTCTTCCGCCCACCTCTTGTTGAGGTCGATGTTCTGCTTCAGCTCGGCATTGTCCTTTTTCCCGCCACTGAGATATTCCTTCATATCCGAATCGTACATCGCCATCGATTCCGGCTTGCGCCCCCGGTCACCGGTTTTCTCTTCCCAGTCGGCAAGTTTCTTTCGCAGCGCTTCGAGCGTGGCCTGGTGCTTCGGTTCGGCCGCAAGGTTCATCACCTCATGCGGGTCCGCTGCGAGGTCGTAGAGTTCCTCCGCGGGCCGCGTCTCCGCGAACAGCAACTTCTCGGATAAGTCGTCGAGCTCCTTGGCCGCGTGGAGTTCTCGCAACCTCTTCACGATGGCCTTCTCGTCCTTGTACTGGCACGGCTGGAGGAGCGGGCGTTGGTTCAGGTAGTTGCGAATGTACTTGAACCGCTCGGTGCGAACGCTGCGGATGTGCTCCATGGTCTCATCGCA
The DNA here is from genome assembly GCA_046595915.1 of Pirellulaceae bacterium. GTDB lineage: Bacteria > Planctomycetota > Planctomycetia > Pirellulales > Pirellulaceae > JBKJSI01. The sequence goes on along the minus strand of JBKJSI010000316.1, from coordinate 9,958 downwards.
TCGATCACGGGCGGCGTACACCGCGTCGCGTTTCACGTAGTCTTTCGCGAACAGATTCCGCCCCTGCATCCACTCCGGGAGGTCGATCCCCGCCAACGCAAGCGAAGCAGCGGGCATGTCAATGTGCTCGATAAGGTCATCGCGTGTAACGCCCTTGGCGATCCCGGGGCCGCGCACGATGAACGGAACGTGCGTGCCCTCGTCATACAGAAACTGCTTGCCGCGGGCGTGGCTGATGCCGTGATCCGTCATGAAAAAAACGACGGTGTCGTCAAGCAATTGCTCCTTCTCCAGTCGCCCGATCACGTCACCCACTTCCTTGTCCGCGTACCGGCAGCAGTCAAGGTAGTCGGCCCAGTCCTGGAGGATCACCGGATCGCGCGGGTAGTAGGGCGGGAGCACCACGTCCGCGGGTTTGGTGTTTGAGCCAAGTTCCTTCTTCACGAGGTTCCGCCAGTTCGCACTCGGACCTTGGCCGCGGTGCTTCCCGCCGTGCAGTTGGACCTGCATGAAGAACGGCTGGCCCGGTTTGCGCCCGGCCCAATCGTTCCCATCGTACATCTTGCGGTCCCAATCGAAGTTGTAATCGGTCTTGCCGAGCCGGTCGCCGGTCGCCTGGAATCCACCGATGCACGTGTAGTATCCGGCCTTCTGCAACAGCACGGGAACCGGCACGACGTCCCTCGGAAGCGTAATCTTCAGTTCGCCGCGTCCGCTGCGGTGGTGATGAGCGCCGATCGTGGTCTGGTAGCACCCCGTAATCAGTGCGGACCGGCACGACGAACACACCGGTGCAGTGACGAATGCCTTGCTGAATCGCGTTCCCTCTTTCGCAAGCTGATCGACATGCGGCGTCCGAATCAGCTTCTCCCCATAACAGGAGAAGTTCGCGGACATGTCATCGACGATGATCCAGAGGATGTTGGGCCGCTTCACCGGTTCGACGAACAACGCCGGTGCAGCGAGCAGGTGTAGGCAGAGTGCGACGAGGCGGTACATGGGAGAGCCTCCGGAACGGGTGAGGTCACTTCTTGCGGGTTGGGCGTCGGTGAACGGCGTCTGCTCGAACAGATGTTCCCACGAAACCTGCCGAGGGTCGCCCACATCGCCGATACCATCAGGAAGCTCGTCAGAAAGAGTGCCTTGAACGCGGAGATTTCTCTTATACACAAACTCCATGGTCAAGAACGATCCAAAAGCCAAAATGGTATCTAAACCGGCCTTTGGGCGCCCGGCATCCATTGCTTGAGGTCCTAACAATTTTCCTTCAAGCGTATCACGGCACCGGTGGCGTTTTCGGGTGCAGTTTCACTCGTTCGTCGTACTCTTTCGCGAGGATATCCTTGACCAAACCTCGCTTGATCAGGTTTTTCTCGTGCTCGCCTCCGAGATCCTTCGATTCGACGACCCACTTCTCAACTGCTTCACGCATCTCTTTCAACGTCGCCGCGTACTTCGGATCTTTGGAGAGGTTTTTGACCTCATAAGGGTCGGCTTCCAGGTCGTAAAGTTCTTCTGCGGGCTTGGTCTTGGCGAAGAAGAGCTTCTGAACGTCATCGAGTTTGCCAGCGAAGGCCCGTTCACGCCAGACCTTCATGATCGGCATCTCGTCCATGTAATTGATGTACTGGGCGTACGGCAGTTCCGGGTGGAAGTTCTGCAGATATCGGAATCGCTCGCCGCGAGCGGAGCGAATGCGGTCGTAGGTTTCGTCCATCCGATCGCGGCACGAGAAGACATACTTCGGGGCGGGCTCGGTCCTGTCACCAAGGAAGATGCGGCCGGGCATACGGTCTGGCTTCGCGACACCCGCGAGAGACAGTACCGTCGGGGCGAGGTCGAGGAAGCAGGTCAGGTCGTCGCGGATGCTGCCGGCCTTGATCTTGCCTGGCCAGCGGACGAGCATCGGGATCCGTGTACCGGAGTCGTAGCACCAGCGTTTGCCGCGGGTCAGGCCCCAGCCATGGTCGCCGAAGAAGATGACGACGGTGTTGTCGGTCCATTTCTTTTCGTCGAGTAACTTCAAGACATCACCGACGAGGTAGTCCATCGCCGTGATGTTCTCATGGTACTTCGCCACGCACTCGCGGACTTCCGGAGCGTCGGGATAGTACGGAGGAAGTTTCACTTTCGCCCGGTCGCGTCGTTGTTCGGGAGTAAGGCGGGCGGTGTTCTTTTCGTACTGCCCTTTTGGGGCGCGAGCCTGGCTTTCATGAGTGACGAGGAAGTTGACATAGGCGAAGAACGGCTTGTTCTTCGGCAACACGTCGGGCTTCTTCGTCCAGTCTTCGGTCGTGTCGACCCAATCCTTGGGCGGATCGAAGTTGAAGTCCTGCTTGCCGGGGTACGCCACGAAATACCCAGATTTCCGTAGTTCGTCGACAAAAAGCGGTGGCGGAGTGACGAGTTTCGACCGCATGTGGTGCGAGCCCATCGTCGTCGGGTACATTCCGGTGATGAGTCCGGAGCGACTCGGGGCGCAAACCGGGGCGTGGGTGAAAGCCCTGTTGAAGCGAGCTCCCTGCGAGGCGAACTTGTCGAGATTCAGTGTGATTGCATCTGGGTCACCGTAACATCCGAGGTTCGGGGAAATGTCTTCCGCGACGATCCAGACGATGTTCGGCTGCTTCACCGGTTCGGCGGACAATGCCGGTGCAGCGAGCAGGAGTAGGCAGAGTGCGACGAGGCGGTACATGGGAGAGCCTCCGGGAGAGGTAGGGTCATTTCTTGCGCGGGCCGAAATCGGTAAACGGCGCCTTTTCGAACCGACAGTCCTTCTCGACGAGTCGTGGGTCGCCCGCGTCGGTGAGGATCTTCGTCAACTGGTCGGAGAGCTTCTTCCGCGTCGCGTCATAGTCCTTTTCGCCAGCGAGGTTCTTCACCTGGTCTGGGTCGGCCTTCAGGTCGTACAATTCCTCGGTCGGCCGCTTGGCGAATGCATAATCGTAGTGCCATTTCCATTTCTCGTTGTCCCGGTGTGCGATCAGCCAGGCCTTCGTCGGGCTGGAATCCATGTCCGCGAATGCGGCATGGGTGTCGTTCTCCAAGGCGTTCGCCGTGGGTTGTTTGTCCGACGTGACGCCCTTGGGGTCGCCGAGGGGGTACCGGTCCGGTTCGAAATTACGGATATAGAGGTAGTCCTTCGTCCGTAGCGCCCGCTGGGGGTAGGGTCTGTTCCCTTCCCGTGCATCGCCCACGTGCCGTTCGCGCCCGGTCACGACCCACGTGCGGTCCGGGTCCACTTGCCCCGCTTTCTTCGAAGCGAGGACCGGCCAGAGCGACTTGCTGTTCAGCACCGCCGGGAGTTTTACCCCACCGATCTCAAGGAATGTGGGCGCGAGGTCCATCAGGTTGACGAGGTCATCCACCAACCGCGGACCGGGAATACCCGGCCCTGCGGCAATGAGCGCCACCCCAGTCCCGAAGTCGTATAGGTTGCATTTGCCGCCGGGGAACCCCGGCGCGCCGTGATCGCCGCTGATCACCACGATGGTGTTTTCCAGTTCGCCCGCGTCTTGGAGTTGCTTCAGCAAGACGCCGACGTACCCATCCAACGCCTGAGCCTCGCCTAGGTAATCAGCGAAGTCCTCGCGTACCTCGGAAACGTCCGGCAAAAATTTCGGAAGCTTCCCCTGGAGCGCGTCCGGGTCGATACCCCACAGCGCCTTTCCAGAGCCCTTGATCCACTTTCGGTGAACGTTGGTGGGACCAAACCAGAAGAAGAACCGCTTATTCGCATCGCGGGCTTTCAAAAAACCGCGGAAGTTCCCCTCTACTTGAGCGAAGATGTCGGCGCGCGCTTGGGCAACGGTCTTGCCCTTGTTCACGGCTTCCATGACCTGTTGCGAGAACTGGTTGAACCCCATCCCTGACTTCTGGAAAGCGTACTGCTGCTTGCCAATCGGCGCATCGGCCGGGATGCCGGGGCTCCAGACCTTCGCCATTTTTCCGATGTCGTAGCCGCCATCGCGAAGCAACAGCGGGAACGCGGGGATGCTTTCATCCCAGACAGCACCGTTGAGGATCGCCCCGCGGCCGGTGTTGAAGAAGTATCGCCCGCTCAAGAGTGAACTGCGGCAAGGAGTACAGGACGGAGCTGGCACGAACGCGTTGCGGAAAACGACGCCCCGCCCCGCGACGGCGTCAATGTTCGGAGTCTGGATGACGCTGTTGGCGGTCGGCTTTGCGTCGAGTGCCGCGTAACAGGAAGCGTACCGCCCCCAGTCGTCCGCGAAGCAGAAAACGATATTCGGCTTGTCCGCGGCGCGGGCGCGAAGTCCACCGGACAGTAGCAGTAGCGCGAGCATCGCGGCGGTTCGGAATGTTTGCATCGACTTCTCCCAGGGGCTACTCGAGCGGCGCGCGTTGTTGAAGCGGAATCGGTCAGCCCGTTTTCTTCGGCGCGGGCTTTTCTTTCTCTGGGTTGTAATCGGGGTTCGGCGTGGGCAGTTGGGCGCCGACAGATTCTCGCCATGCCTTCAATCTGGCGTGCAAATTCGCTGTCCGTTCCGGTTCCTTGGCGGATAGATCGGCTTTCTCTCCATGGTCCTCTTTCAGGTTATAGAGTTCGACCTTACCGGTTTCGAAAAATTCAACCAACCGCCAGTCACCAAACCGGGCAGCCGAGTACGGCGTCGCCCCACCCGGATGGTAATGCGGGTAGTGCCAGAAAATGGCGTCGCGCACCGGCGCCGGGCCCCCCTTCAGGGCCGACGCAAAACTCACTCCATCGACTTTGTGGACTGCCGGAACTTTCAGCCCGCACGCTTCTACCAGCGTCGGGTACAAGTCACAGGAGATGATTGGCGTATCGGACGTACTCCCCGGCTTGGTAATACCCGGCCAGTGAACGATCCACGGAACGCGCACTCCGCCTTCGTAAGCCGACCCTTTACCAGCCCGGTAAGGCGGATTCGTGGTGATCGGCAGAAGACCCCCATTGTCAGAGGTAAAGACCACGATGGTGTTTTTGTCCAGGTTGAGGTCGACGAGCGCTTGTCGCACTGCACCAACGCTGTCGTCCACACTTTCAATGAGCGCGGCGTAGGTCGCGTTCTTTTTGACCCCCAGCGCCGCAGCCTTCTTCGTGTACTTCGCGATCAGTTCGGGCTTTCCGCCGAGCGGCGTGTGGACTGCATAATGGGGGAAGTACAGGAAGAAAGGCTTCTCCTTGTTGGCCGTGATAAACTGGATCGCCTCGGCGGTAAGCCGGTCGGGGAGAAACTCACCGGCGATTGCAGAGGGAAGCGTCGGGATCTTCTCCGGAGAAAAATACCCCGGCGGGCTGCCCAAATGGGCGCCGCCGACGTTCAGGTCGAAACCGTGCTTCTCGGGGTAATATTCTTGCCCGCCGAGGTGCCACTTTCCGACGCTCGCAGTCGTATACCCGGCAGCCTTGAACGCCTCCGCCAGCGAGCGCGTTTCAAGCGGCAAGTGCATTGTCCAGTCGGGAACCTTGAGCTTGGCGAACGGACGCGGGTGGCCAGCGATCCAATCGGTAACCCGGAGCCGCGCCGGGTACTGGCCGGTAAGCAGCGCTGCGCGGGTCGGCGAGCAGACGGTGCACGCCGAATATCCGTTGGTAAACCGCACGCCATCCTTGGACAGTTGGTCGATGTGGGGAGTCTCGTGGAATGGATTCCCGTAGCATCCGGGGTCGGTCCAGCCGAGGTCGTCAATCAGAAACACCACCACGTTGGGACGGTCGGCCGCAACGGAAGGTGCGGCCCCTGTCAATGCGGCCGCAATACAGAGAGCCAGGCGAAGGAAAATCATGTCATTCTCCGGAGCGGGTCAGTCTTTTTTGGGCTTACCAAACTGCAGCCCGTAGAGTTCCTTGAACGAATTCTCTTTGTGGGAGGCGTCGCGTCCTCGTTCACGAGATAGGGCGGCAGCGAAGCCTACCATGCGTCGTATTCAGCGTTGAGTTTCTTCACGAGATCCGGGTGCTTCTCCGCGACATTGGTCTTTTCGCCGGGAACTGCCGTGATGTCGAAGAGTTCCCACTTCCCTTTTCCCTTTCCCGCCGACACCCGGCGCCAGCGAGGCACACGAACGCTGCATCCAGCGTTCGTGTGGTCCTCCACTTTGGCCCTCTTCGGCCACCTCCCGATAGGGGTGTACAGCGTGCGTTCGGCCCACTCGGCCGTCGGGTTCTGGAGCAACGGCACGAGGTTGCGACCTTCGACCTGCTCCTTCACCTCGTCGGTCAGTTTGGCGCTCGCGAGTTCGGCGAGGGTCGGGAAGAAGTCGAGGTGGGCGGCGAGCCGCTCACAGTCGGCCGGCTTGAGGGCGCCGGGCCAGCGCCAGAACGACGATGGCCAAGTGCCGCCCATCCACGGCGTCACCTTCTGCCCACGCATTCCGGCGTTGAAAACCGGTACGCCTACGGTTCCGCCATTGTCGTTCATGTAGATTGCCAGCGTGTCCTTATTCTAAGCCCCACTCCTTGAGCTTGTTGAGCAGTCGCCCTCCAACCAGGGTTACCACTGGAATTCCAAGGCTGGACCTTTTACCTTATCGGCGAAGCGATGGGGACCGCTAGGAAGAAGCTGGGAGGAGAGCGTCAAACTGGAACTCGATGAATTACGTCGCCGGTGGTGATTATACTCTTCCTGAAAGCGAAGATCAGGGGAGCGTTAGCCCTTGGCGCCGGCAAGGGAAGAGACTTATCCAAGCCGAGTGGCAGTGGGTGTTGTCCAGTTCAGCAGATGAGCGTTGTGGCAGCCCGATGGTTTGAATCCCCAGCAAGGAACGTTTCCGAATGTTCGGCTTGCCTTAGCCGATGTTTGCTCCTCAACAGGTCTTAATTCAATGCACGCTCAAGTCATCAAGAACCACAATCAACTCGTGCTGCTCAGCGCCATGCTGGCTTGGGCGCTGACCGTTGCAATCCCGGTTACGCATCTCGTTGCGGCGGAGTTGCCCTCGCAACTGCCCGATCCTCCTAGCCTGGCGGTGGACGATACCAAGCCCGTCAAGGTCTTCATCCTGCTGGGTCAATCCAACATGCTCGGCTTTGGTCGAGTTGGGCCGAAGGAGGCAAAGGGATCGCTGGAATACTTGGTCAAGGAAAAGGGCAAGTACCCGCACTTGGTGGATGACGAGGGGAATTGGAATACTCGGCAGGATGTGCGGTACGTCCATGTGATGGATCAGCGCGGCGTCGACTACAAGGACATGGAAAAATATGTTGATGTCCGTAGCGAATGGCTGACGCCGAAAGGATCGTTCGGACCGGAACTTGGCTTCGGGCATGTGATGGGATCTTTCCATGAGGAGCCCGTGCTGCTTCTTAAAGCGTGCATCGGCAATCGGAGTCTTGGCTGGGACTTGCTGCCGCCAGGAAGCGAGCGGTTTGAGTACGATGGAAAGATTTACGCGGGCTACAAAGACGTTGCCAACTTCTGGGACAAAGGGAGCGATCCGAAACCCGTCCCCTGGTATGCCGGTCGGCAGTACGACGCGGACGTCGCGCATGCCAAGGCGGTGCTGAAGCACCTGGAGAAGTATTACCCGGGCTATCGAGGCCAGGGCTACGAAGTCGTAGGCTTTGTGTGGTGGCAGGGACATAAGGACCAGAACGCCGCGTTGGCTAGTCGCTACGAGCAGAACCTTGTGCATCTCATCAAGACGTTGCGGAAGGATTTCGATGCGCCGAACGCGAAGTTCGTGCTGGCCACCGGATGCGGTAATCCCGGCCGCGAGAGTTTCGGTTTGCAGATCGCCGAAGCTCAGCTTGCGGTTGATGGCGACAAGGGAAAATACCCCGAGTTTAGAGGCAATGTGACTGCGGTAGATACACGCGACCTTTGGCGCGATGCGGACGTTTCTCCTGTCAATCAAGGCCACCATTACAACCACAACGCGGAGACCTACTACGAGACTGGCGAGCGACTCGGCCGCGCGATGGCTGAATTGCTCAAGACCAAGAAATAGCGTGTCGGCTTTCGCATCTTGGAAACACGCGTCCTTACGCAGTGCGAGCGGACACATCCCCGAACTTAGAAGTTGAAGCGTCACAAGTAGCAATCCCAATGAAAACTATCGCCCGATCCGTTCAACTAGCAGCCCTGTTGACTCTGGCGGCCATGATGGTCGGGTCACACGTTGTCTCATTGCGAGCTGCCGAGTTATCGAAACCGAACATCGTCTACATCCTGGCGGACGACCTCGGGTATGGCGACATCGGGTGTTACAACCCAGCGTCAAAGATCCCCACCCCGAACATTGATCGGTTGGCCAAGGAGGGGGTGCGGTTCACGGAGCTCATTCACCGTCTGCAGTCTGCGCGCCGACGCGATATGCCCTCCTCACCGGCCGGTATGCATGGCGGACGCGGTCGCAGCGGAACGTGATTGGCCCGTTCTCGCAGCCGCTCATTGCACAGAAACAGCTGACGGTCGCCGAGCTGTTGCGCGGGCAGGGGTACACCACCGCGTGCATCGGAAAGTGGCGCCTCGGTTGGGGATGGCCCAAGTCCGGCGAAGGCGGCCAGCGGGACTTCATTCAGCCGATTCCCCATGGTCCTACCTCGCGCGGCTTCGATCTCTACTTCGGAACCGACGTTCCGAACTACCCGCCCTACTGCTTCCTAGAGAATGATCGCAAGGTCGGCATTCCCTCGGCCGCCGCGCCCGTCGGGCGAGACGCCTTTAACATCGCCGGCCCGATGATCCCCGACTGGAAACTCGTTGACGTCCTACCGAGGTTAGAAGAGCGTGCGGTCAAGTACATCGAAACAGCTGCAAAGGGCGACAAGCCGTTTTTCCTCTACTTGCCTCTGACATCGCCCCATGATCCGGTCGTGCCCTCGGCGGAGTTCCAAGGGAAGAGTATGGCGGGTGCGTATGGCGACTTCGTGATGCAAACCGACCGCGTGGTAGGCGAGGTGCTCAGCGCCTTGAAGAACAGCGGCGTCGCCGAAAACACCTGGGTGTTGGTGACCAGCGACAACGGTCCGGAAGTAACCGGCGAGGTGAACCCCTTGGACAAGATTTTGCGTCGATGAACTCGCCGACGAAGAAGCTGGAAGAGTTGATTCTCGCGAAAAACCCTGGCACACGGAGGTAACCCTGTGCTCCGCTGGATGGCCGGGAATGTCTCGATTGAGAAAGACGCGGCGGATAATTGGATGCCGAGTAAAAACGATCGCCCGAACGGATTGACGGGAGCATTGCCCTAATCATGGCAGCGGGGCGTGCGTGCTTTGATTGCGGTTTCTACTCCGTCTACGACGATCCCGATTCTCCGGCGGAGTTTGTCTAGACCATGCAATCGCCCTAAGTCTTTACGAACAAAAGGCTTGCAACGACCCGATTTCTTTACAAATCCAGGTGCCTTGACGAACGCTTTGAGAATTGCGAAAAATCAAGTGATACTGAGTCTCATTATCACTAGCACGTTTTCGGGGCGTGGACATCATGAAGCGGTTACGCGGTTTCACTTTGGTTGAGTTACTCGTCGTCATTGCGATTATTGGCGTATTGGTTGCACTACTACTGCCTGCGGTTCAGGCCGCTCGCGAGGCGGCGAGGAGAGTGCAATGCTCAAACAACACGAGACAACTCATTCTGGCCACCCACAATTACTTAGACACCAATAAAAGCATGCCCCCATTTTCATGCTTGCCTCCCATTGGCGTGGCAGGCGGTAGCTGGTCACTCCAGGCGAGAGTACTGCCTTTTATGGAACAAGGAATTCTGCGAGACCAGATCAATTTCAATTTCAATTACTCGGACATCACCAATGTACCGTCACATGCTTTGGTAACCCAAGCAAGAATTCCTTCGTTGATCTGCCCAAGCGAAGTACGAGCCGAGCCTCGACCTCCCGCGTCCGGCGCCGGCGTTACCCACTTTCCACCGAGCTACGCAGCGAATATGGGAACTTGGATGGTGTTCAATGCTCCAACCAACGAATCTGGCGATGGTGCATTCGTCATCAATCGAAAGTTAAC
>JBKJSI010000221.1:0-2543 GCA_046595915.1 Pirellulaceae bacterium | reverse complement strand
ATAATCGCGCCCCCGAGCGGCTTGAACGCCCTTCAATCAAGATGATCCATCAGCACCGTCCCGAGCCCCACTCCAATCGCCGCCGGCGGCATGAGTCGCCACACATAGTCCCACCGCACATGCTTGCCGAAATAGATTACCGCGAGCACATCGCCAATAATGAGCAGCGGCAAAAGAATGCCCGTCGACGGCTTTGCATTGAAGATTGCCGCAAAGGCAATCACATGCACCATGCTCACCGCAGCGAAGCCGCTTTTGGCGAAGCCGATGCCAAAGGCGCCAATCATGAGAATCGCGAAGTTGACGAGCGTGAGCTTTTCGTACACGGGTGGCAATATTAGTGGAGCGGGTCCGTTAACGTTTCAACATCCTTCGGCGATTTGCCTCGACTTCCGAAGTAGAACCATTCGTGATTGTGAACTAGATTATGAACTAGGGACGATAGGCATCCTGCTCGGTTGGCGCTGGAAATGGCCCTAAGACGTCGCTGGCTGCGATTTGTTCGGCGATCAAGTATGCCCACTCTTTGATGCGTCGTTTGGCGTCGGGATTTGTATCGTAGTCGGGGCGATTGATGCCTCCCACTACAAAATGTGCCCAAGGCTCGCCCTGTCGAGAATCGAGCTCGTCGGGAGTAGCTCGAAGGCGAGCGTCCACTATTCCAACAGCTTGCGTGGTTTTGACAATCTCTTCAATCAACAACCGAGCCAATTGAAACCGGCTTTCCGGCTTCTCCGCGCGATAGGCACACCAAATTAAACTTCGAAAGCGAGCCCGACAGAGCGAGAGTCCGTCCACATCGCGCGAACTCGGCAAAAACAAAGAACGATGTACGGGAGGTGCTCGATCCGCAACAAAGAAGACCGGGCTTCCACCCGCCGGGATTTGGCGAAACGCTACTTCATCCGATTCAAAATTAGAATCAGCCAACTTGCCCTTCACCTTTAGAATAAGAACACCTCGGGGCTCTCAATACGCATCGTTGAGGATTTCAGTGCTTAGCAGCAATGGTTTTCATCGACTCAATTCGACCGTTTCGATAAACCGTCACTTCAACGTCGCCATGATTGTAAAAAGTCAACTCCGTCACCTGGTCTGTTCCGTCTGAAAGTCGTCCACGTTGTTCGACGATAATGCCGCCCGCAGGTTCGGCGATGACGAGGGTGGGAGGAGAATTGGGGTAGATCCACCGCAATTGGCTGAGCCAATCGACAGCCAATTGGATCGATCGGCTATTTGGCGGCGCTTCAAGGCGCAGCGATGGCGACGACATAGCTTTCACGGCATCAAGACATCGCGCCCAGTCAGGGCTTAACGCGGGCGCATTCTCACTTGACGGAATTGCGCTGGATACAGTTTCGATTCGAGCAAGAAAATCGCCTGCCAGCGATGTCGCACTCCAGCTCGAACTGTCAATTCCCGACGTGGTTATCATGGCAATTTCATGCTTTCAACGTTTAAGGCACGATTCCCTAATTATCTCACCTTAGCCGCCATCGCACAATCTGAAAAAAGTGTTATTTAGGTCGTCAAGTTCAAATTTGCGGCCGGTAGAATTGTAGGTCAGGCTCCTTGCCTGACAGATGCACTACAAATCATCGAGCCGGCCTTTGCAGCCTCCCATGGCGCACCAAGGAGCATCGAGATTCTCAGCACAGAACGCAACGCAATACTTGAGCGAGCTAAATTCGTAATCAATTCCTTCCTCGCGGACGGTGACATCCATCGCCTGTGGAAGCAGGACGTCGGCCAGGGCACAGGGAATTATCGCAGGAAGGACGATGACCAGCTGCACGTAAATCAACCACGCTTTGTCCACGTATGGACGAACAACAGGAGTCAAGAAATAGAACAAGCCGACTGCAACTGCCAGACCGATCAGCCCGCTAAGGGCACGATAGCCGAGATTGAGCCAGGCGCAACGAAGGCAAGCAGGGGCTCGAACCGTGTGTTTGTTTACTTCTCGCCAAACAAGAATCGCGAACCAAGTCGAAAGTTCGTGTGAGCAACGTACAGAAGATTTCGGATTCTCGCCGTTGCACCACACACAGCGATTAGGAAACTTTGGTGAATGCAAGATTGGTAGACCGACAACGTATTGCACTAACATCGGTTCCGCTTCCTCTGGGCGAATGGCGACGGCGATCGACGGTAAGCATAATCAGGCAGTTCGTCAGGCGGGAGCCTGACTACATTCTTCTATGGCACAGCAAGCAGCGAGGCAATTTCCTTCAAAATCCCCTCAGAAAGATCCCAATCCGCCGCAGGCGCAGTTTCCTCAATCTGCTTCGGCGCCCGAGCACCCACAATCGCCGCCGTCACATGCGGCTGATGCAGCGCCCAAGCAATCGCCAACTGCCCCACCGTGTGCCCCTCGCGCTTCGCAATCTTTCGCAGCCCCTCGACCAGCGCCAGATGTTGCGAAAGCTTCGGCTCCTGAAAATTCGGATCATTGCGGCGATGATCATTCGGCGCGAGCGCATCAGCCCAAGCCTTCGAGAGCTTGTCGGTTAACAGCCCCTTTTGCATCGGGCTATAAATAA
>JBKJSI010000160.1:0-2647 GCA_046595915.1 Pirellulaceae bacterium | reverse complement strand
CTTCGATTTGGGGGCTTACCGCTCCAAGCTGTCGAATGCGTTCAAAATCACGCGCTACCTCTTTGGTGAAGTCGCTTGAAAACAAGGTTAGAGCCCATTGCCCCAAGTAATCTTGCTTTGCCGATTCCATTTTCCCGGCTAGAAGCAGCGCATGGGCCCGCCATCGTTTTGGCTCGCGATTGGTCGAATCGAATTCAATCGCCCTTTGAGCAGCTTCGAGACTTTCGGCTGGGGCGTTCTCAGTTAACCGAATTGCAGAGACTAATGTGAAGAGTCCACTTCGCATGATGCCGAATTTCGACTGAATCACCGGCTGGGCGTTCTTAGCATCAGCTGTTTCCAACTGCGTAAGCGCCGAGTTGGCGAATTCGGAAGCGAGCTTTACTTTTCCGTTTTCCCAATTTGCACGAGCCAATCTTCAAAAACAGATGGACCGAAAAAAGAACAAGCGATGCGCATCCGGGTGTGCGTCACCCAAGCCGTTGCAATACGCCAAGAGGTCATTTGCGTTCTTCGTGAGTTCATCCCATTGCCTTGGGGACTCATGCATGTCAACGAGCAGAAGGGCGCGGCGCACATAGTCTTCGTGATACCGATCGCTGGCATTCTGGGTGGCCAATTTGCGGCAAATCATCACTGCCCGTGAAAATGGCGCAACGGCATCTTCCGGCAAATTAGCCCGTTGCTCCATATTCGATCGCATTTCCAGCGCTTCGACGAGGAGCAACTCCAACTTGCTTCGATCCTCCCGATATTCTCTGGGCAATTCTTCTCTCGGAAGGTCAACCAGCGCCTCGGACGCCTTTACTAGCCTTTCGAGCGCGGTCCGGGCGCCACGAAAATCACTTTGTTGAAAGCATACCTCGGCATATTCACTCCAAAAGAGGCGTAGACTCCAGGCAGCCCCATATCCATCTCGGGTTTCAAGAACCGCGAGGTATTTCATGGCTTCGTCGAGAGCTTCCCGAGCTAGTGATGGGCGATTTCGCTGCTGTTGAACGTGAGAAATCGAGATCAATAGATTATGCAACTCCAGATCCCAGAGAGCGGGACCATTCGGGTCCGATTCTTTCCGTGCTTGTTCGAGTGTTTTCTGTGCTTGGCGAAATGCATCGATCGCTTCAGCGAACTGCTTAGTCTGCGCCAGAAACTCTCCGTAATTGGAATACACTCGGGCGCCGAGAGCACGGCTGGCGGGGATCACTGTGAAGTCAATTTTGTCGACGATATCCACAGCTCGTTTGGAGTTGGCTAGCGCGAGCTCTTTTTCCGATAGCGCCCACTGGGCTACTGAAAGGTTCGTGTAAAACAGTGCATTTCGAGCCTCCCACAATGGATCTTCAGGATGGGGCTTAAAGGTCGTGATTAAGGTTTGGGCCTTGGCAATATCTTGGCGCGCCTTGGCATGTTCACTTTCTTGATCTGAAAGGGCAACGGAATGCGCCTGGGCGGCAAACACCAGGAAAAGAGATTGAAGTTGCCGCGCACGTTCGGAGTCAGGCGATGCGCCGATCAACTTGTCCATTCCGATGTCATTAAACTGCAAGAACTCCTTGCACAGTTCGCGTGTCTCCGGAGAGGTTCCTAGTTTGTCAAGGAACCAAGTTCCGATTTCGCTTACGTAGTCCAGTGAGTAGTCGGTAAGCTTCTCTGCGCGCTCCTTTTCTGCAATGGCTTGCTCCTTGGCGGCTCTTTCGCGTTTCTCCGCGACTTGAGCTTTTGTGGTAGCGGTGTTGGCGGCGACCGTGGCGAGTTCCGCACGCTGCCACATGATCCAACTGAATAGACTGAAGGCAGTCAACACGACGATCGCAGTTGCGACGGCGATGGTTATCGCGGCGCGACGGCGCTGTTGCCTAATCTGCTCCCGGCGACGAAGTTCATCGAGGTCCACGCCCAGAATGCCGGCGATCAGTTTAAGGAGCGCGCCTTGCCGAGTATCGATGTCTGGTCGTGCGTCGGCAGCTAACGGCTCGGCTTCTTGATCTGTGACAACGCCATCCTCGCTCACTTGAAACCGGATGGCTGGTGGAAAACACTCCAATTCGGCAAGTCGGGCGTCAAGCGACGCTTTCGGTTTGCCAGAAACAATGAAACAGAAAACTCGCTCGGCGCGACCTAAGGATTTGAAGTAGCGAATCTCTTCATTGACCCATTTGGAACTTGCCGCAGTCGGAGAACAGATTACGACTAGTGAACGACTTTCTCGAAGTGCTTGGCGAAGTTTCTCACTTAAGCTAGGAGCGCTGGATAAGTCCTCCCTGTCCCGAAAAACAGGTAGTAGTCTCGCAGGTATTCGTTCACTCCCGCAAAGACGCCCCTGTAAGTCCTTGGGAATACTATAAGATTCTAAAGCGCGATGTAGCCAACCAGCTTCTTTTTGGTTGCGATGGCTATAGCTTATGAACGCCCAATATCGTGGCTGACGTTCGGCGGCTGCATTTGATGTCGCGTCAGTGACCATAGTGAACTGCTACGCCATTCTTAGGAATGATGCGCAAAACTTGCCACATCAACCTATCCGAGGGGCCGTTCATTGCAAGAAGCCGGGCTCGCGCCGCACGGGCTTTGGGCCCGCGACAAATTAACGTGGTTAATTTTTTTGTTGAGTTGGCTGAATGGTGTAGTTCCATTCGCCGTGGAATGA
>JBKJSI010000118.1:0-7358 GCA_046595915.1 Pirellulaceae bacterium | reverse complement strand
TTCGCCGAGTTCACGAATCGCCCGAGCCGAAGAAGCTCAAAACACTGACGACCTTCATTCGCGAGATCGGCTTCGATTGCGGCGACCTGAATAGCCGCTTCGCGATCAAACGCGTCGTGAAAGAGTCTGCAGGCTTGCCGGAAGAACGCGCCGTCCATTACGCCGTCCTTCGCTCCATGCAAAGAGCGCACTACGCTCCCACGGTTGCGGGTCACTATGCCCTCGGCATGGAAGACTATTGCCACTTCACGTCGCCAATTCGACGCTATCCCGATCTCACGATTCATCGCCTCATCGACATGGTCATCGCCGGCAAGAAGCCAGCGCCACATGACTGGGCCACGGTGGGCGAACACTGCTCAGACCGCGAACAACGCGCCGCCATGGCCGAGCGTGAATTGACCAAAGTCAAACTGCTCGAATATCTCAGCGAACGTGTTGACGAAGAGATGGAAGCGGTCGTGACCGGCGTCGAAGAGTTCGGATTCTTCGTGCAGGGGATCGACATACCGGCCGAAGGGCTCGTACGAACTTTCACACTGCGAAACGATACTTATCGTTTCGATCGTGATGCGCATTGCCTTTCCGGTACTCGGGAAGGCAACTTCTTTCGCCTAGGTGACTTGGTGAAAGTCGCCGTCGCGCGGGTCGATGTCGATCGACGAGAACTCGATTTCCGGCTCGTTGAAAAGCTCAAGTCAGCCCCGGTGCGACGATCGAAGCTGCCCGCAAAGAAGAAGGGCCGCAAGCCAACCGCAAGTCGCCCGCCACGGCAAGGGAAGCCGACGCACGGTAAAGAAGGAAAATCGGGGCATAGCAAGCGACGATAGCACTTGCTCCAATTCCAGACGTTATTGCTATTTACCGATGCTGGCATGGCCGCCAAAATAGCCCGCCCACTGGGGGGCGAAGTTGGCTGGCCAAATTCGCCACAGGAAAGGTCGGCGTAGCGCCGACAATTGGGTTCGGCTATCGAGTGAATCGATGGCCGCACAACATCTTTGATGCTCACACCTTGAGGAAAAGTCGTAATGCGGAATCAGCGAACCCTGAAGTCGGTCCAAACCGTCGAAGGATTCGGATATTGGTCGGGCAAGGATGTGCAACTTGAGTTCCACCCCGCACCAGCCAACCACGGAATTGTTTTTGTTCGCACCGACTTACCGGGTCACAAGCGAATCGCCGCGTTGGTGGAAAATCGGATCGATATCCCGCGCCGCACCGTCCTGTCCGCCAATGGCGCCGCCGTCGAGATGGTCGAACATGTGCTAGCCGCACTGGCCGGCATGCAGGTCGATAACTGTGAAGTTCGCGTAAACGCCGCAGAGCTTCCCGGTTGCGATGGATCGGCGCTGCCATTTGTAGACGCGATCGAAAAGTCGGGAATCGACGAGCAAAACATCCCCAAAGCGACCCTTCGCATCCGCGAAGTAACGCGAGTCGGCGATGAAGAGACTTGGGTCGAGATTACGCCAACGAAAGGCAAAGTGAAAGCCGGCCTCAACGTTCGCTTTAAGCTCGACTATGGCCCCAACACGCCGATCGGCAAGCAGAACATCGAGTTGGCGATCACGCCCGCGACGTTCAAAAAAGAGCTGGCCAGCGCTCGCACCTTTTTGCTCGATACCGAAGCCGAATGGCTCAAAGGCCAGGGCCTAGGCTCGCGATGCAGCCATTCCGACCTTTTGATCTATGGTCCCGATGGCGTTATCGATAATACACTTCGGTTTGAAGATGAGTGCGTTCGCCATAAGGCGCTCGATCTCATCGGCGATCTTGCTTTGGCTGGTTATGACCTGCAAGGCTCGGTCTTCGCATTTCGCAGCGGCCATCGCCTTAATGCCGAGCTGGTGCGACATATACTGATTGAAGGAGAGTTAGTCTGTGGAGTGCGTCGTGTGGCTTAGCGGCATTTGCTGGCAGCAATGCTAGCGGCCGCAAGGTTAACGCTGTTTCACCCTCATACCGAAATTTTGTTAAATGAGAGGATTTGGGGAGTCCCCGTTGAATTCCTACCAACGCTATCACCGATGCCATTGTCATCACGCGATGATGCAAGATCGCAGCGCATGCGGGAGGCTTTGGCTATGACACGAATCAAGACGGCAGTGGTGGGCGCGGGACATTTAGGGAGGATTCACGCTCGACTGATGGTCGCTCAGCCGCTCTCCTGGTTTGATTCGATTGTTGAACCGTTTGAAGGCGCGCGACTCGCCGCTTCCGATGAATTTGGCGTCGATGTTTATGGCGATCACCGCGAAGTGATAGGCAAGGTCGATGCCGTGGTCGTCGCCGCCCCAACCAGCCTGCACCATGAAATCTGCCGCGACTATTTGAGCGCCGGCATGCATGTGCTCGTCGAGAAGCCAATCACGCAAACGCTCGAACAAGCTCAAGAACTCGTTTCGATGGGCCGCAAACATGGGTGCGTGCTACAAGTCGGTCACGTCGAGCGATTCAACCCAGCTTGGCAGACTGCCGCAGCGGCGGTCGGCGATGTTCGATTTATGGAAGCCCGTCGGACGAGTCCTTATACCTTCCGCTCGACGGATGTAGGCGTCGTACTTGATCTGATGATTCATGATCTCGATTTGCTGCTATCGCTCACCCAGTCCGAGCCGGTCGAAGTCTGTGCCACAGGCCAAGCAATCCTCGGCCCTCACGAAGATATCGCCTACGCCACCATTCGCTTCGCCGATGGCATGGCTGCTTCGCTGCATGCCTCCCGCTGCAGTGATCAACCCCAACGGACCGCGCACCTCTTCGGTGGACATGGCGCGGCAACGGTGGATATGACTCAGCGGACGGTTACGGTGTTGCGCCCCACGGAGGCGCAGCAGGATGGGGCTTATGCACTTGAGTCACTCACAACCGATGATCGGCTACGACTCAAGGACAGCTTTTTTCGAGAGGTGATGGCACGAGAGACGATTACAGTCGCGGGGACAAACGCAATTCGAGATGAACAGTCGGATTTTCTATCGTCGATCATTCACCATCACGCTCCGCAAGTGACAGGCGAGGATGGCCTGAGGGCGCTATCGCTCGCCCAAGAGATTACGTCGCAGATTTCGGCCCAACGTAAAGCACCGACGATCTTTACATTAAGTGCAACCAAGCGGCGTGCGGCATAGCGTTCGGCAAGCCGAAGGCCAACATGGATTTACAAGGCAGCGTGTAGTGAAGGGACATCCTAACTGCCAATACATTGGTACCATCGCCTTGTGCTTGGGATCACCCATGCCTAGCTCAAATAAGAACGAAAGCAGAGGAGTCGCTCAACCGAGTATAACGGGCTGATCGCCCCTGAGCGCGTGGCCGGTTTCAGCAGAACCTCCGCCGTGATATACGTAATCGACTACGCAGATACCTCCGTGATTCCAAAGTTCGCCCCGTACAGATGCGGCGACCGGTATTGCAACTTCGTACATTTATCTCGAATCTTCCCAGACCCCACGTCCTCTCCCCAGTCGCGGCAGGGGCGGCTAACAACGACCGCACCTACCGCGCTATCAGATTTAGGGCGGCCTTTGGCCTACTTCTTCGGCCCCACGAGCTCGATCAAATTTCCATCGGGATCGCGAACGATCGTGATCCACATTCCCTTGGCGATCGAGCCGGGAATTTCTGCGGGCGTCTTGCCGACCGTTTTCGCGCCGGCTTTTTTGATGCGGTCGAGAATCGGTGTTTGATCGCTGACCATCAGCGTGATATAGCGGAAGCCGGTTTGGGAGTGGAGGAATTCGTTGTCGCTTTTCTTCGGGGTTGCGCCTGCGATGTAGCCGAGTTTCAGCTTGGCGGCCTTTTCGCCTTCGCCGAGGACGAAGACGCGAACCTTGAGCCCCTTATTGGCGGTGAGGCCGATCTCGCCGGCGAAGTTGGCGGGGACTTCGAAGCCGGGGACTTCCTTCATGCCGATGACTTCAGTGTAGAACTTGGCGGATTTTTCGAGATCAGAAACGCAGACGCCGAAATCAATCGAGGTGCTGGCGAAGTCTTGGGCTGGCGCATAGGTCGCTAGGAGAGTGAGGGACGCGATGATCGAACTAAGGGCGAGGCGGCGATGCATGGAGTGGGCTCCGAGGGTGGAAAAAGGCATATCGGCGAAGGTGTGATTGTATTTGGAATGCCCCCTTATAGGGAGAGACCGCTAGCAATTAAAGCAAGTTGACCTTGCTCCAAATCGATCGCTGCACCTACCTTCTCGCGCGAGCCTCCCCACGCCACCCCAGGATTGTTGACCGGCATGAATCGCCGCTGGCTGCTTCTCTTGATTTGCCTCTTCTGCGGCTGCGGTCTTTTCCGCGGGCGCACCGCCGCGAGCAAACTTGCGCCGGTCGAGAACCCTTTGTTCGTGGCGGTTGATGATCGGGAGTATTTCTGGAATCAGCTAGTTGATTCGATGGATGATCATTTTCAGATCATTCAGGAAGATCGGGTTCAAGCGATCGGCGGCATTCTGACTGAAGGCCGTGTGGAGACGGCTTATAAGTTGGGTTCTACCTTTCTTGAACCATGGCGCAGTGATTCGACCCAAGGATACCAGCGACTTAATGCTTCGCTTCAAACGATTCGGCGGCGGGCGATCGCGCGGGTGATTCCTTCCCCCGGCGGGCTATTAGTGGAGCTGACGGTTGAAAAGGAACTTGAGGATTTGAATCGACCTGAGTTCTCGACAATTGGCCAGTCCGCTGAACGACATGATGGCACCCAGGTCCGCGCTGACAAGATTCAAAAGCAGAACACGACAACGCTGGGGTGGATACCTCAGGAGCGCGATTGTGATCTTGAGAAGAGGATTCTGAGCGACTTGCGCGATCGACTTGCGCACTCGGGTAATCTTGGAATTGGGCCGCGTCCGAATGAAATGAAAACGATGCGCAGCTTGGATGGCTTGAAGCGAGGCGATGGCTCTCCAGCGGCTGATCCGCAGGAAGTTACGCCTCGAGATCTGGGCGAATTTCGCGAGGTGGGCGAGTGATCCGCATTACGCCTTAAAATATCCGTTATCGCAACGAGCTTTCGCGATCGCGTGACAAACAGGCATTTTGAGTGGCCAGACACAATTCCATCAGGTCATGCACGAGGTCGACCAGTTGCGGCAATTCGGAAGGATCGTCGGCGAGGCGGCCAATTTCGCAAGCTAAGTCTCGCATCACATTCAGATCACTCTTGGCGGCCGTTAGCTCAAGATGCTGGGCTAAGGCGCGAATCGCATTGAAATCGCGGTCATCCGTCGCGCGGGCCATTCGCTCGGTTTGCAAGCAGAGATTGAGAGTCACTTCTTTATCGACGGCGCCGTGCTCTTCGCGTCGCGGGGTTCTTTGGCTGACGACCTCAATGAATCGTTCAACCAGCGCGGGATCAAATTGAATGCCCGCCATCTTACGCAGTTCGGCGAATGCCTCTGCTGCGGAGCGACCTTTGCGATAAACACGATCGGAGGTCATTGCGTCGTAGGCATCGGCGATGGAGATTATTCTTGCTCGGAGAGGGATATTCTCGCCGGTTGGGAGACCTTCGCCGCGTTCCGATTCTGCGTACCAAGCGTGATGGCAGCGGATGATTTCCGTAAGGTCATGACAGGTAAATGACGCGCTGACGATTTCCACGCCGATGCGGTCGTGCGCCTCCATCAGGATCCATTCCTCTTTTGTGAGTGGACCTGGCTTTAGGAGAACGGCGTCGGGCACGCCGATTTTCCCCACATCATGTAGGAGGGCGCCGATCTCGAGGAGGTATGCATCGCCCGCTGACATGAGTCCGCGCGCGGCGGCGACTGCAAGATCGGCTACACGCATGCTATGGGCGGCTGTTTCGGGATCGCGATAGGCGAGCGCCGACAGCAGCGATGAAACGGCATGGTAGGGAACGCGCGGCGCCTCTTCGATGGAGTTTCGATCATTTTTGGTGGTGTTTTGCGATGGTGGTGTGGCCGAGGAGGCCTCGGCGCTGTCCATCGTGAATTCCGGAGGAAGCGTATCAAATCGCGTGACGCGATCGCGACCATTTCGCTTCGAGAAGTAGAGTGCTTTGTCGGCTTGTTCGAGTAATTCTTGCGGCGAGATCGCGCCGAGCTGCCTTTGGGAAACTCCCAAACTCACGGTAACGCGCAGATCGCGGATATCGAGCCCGCTGACACCGCGCCGCAACCGCTCTGCGTCGTTTTCGGCTTCGAACAGCGATCTCGCTGACACTAAAACTGCGAACTCTTCGCCGCCATAACGGCAAACGTGCCCACTTTCGCCGAGAGTTTCTAGTAGCACGCCGGCAACGCGGCGCAAGACTTCGTCGCCCGCCGCATGCCCCAGGCCATCGTTAATTGCCTTGAATCGGTCGATATCGACCATAATCACGCCGATTTCAGTATTAGACGGGCCGCTTTCAGCCCAAGCTGTTTCGAACTGTTCGAAGAATGACCGTCGATTGAGGCAGCCCGTGAGTGGATCGCGAGTTGCCAGATAGCGCAACTCTTCGTTTTGTTCTTTGATTTTGTCGCGAGACTCGCGTACCACGCCGAGCATGTAAACGAGTTCGCGGCTACGGGAGGCGAGTTCGGTGATGTCATCAAAGGTCGCCAGCACGCCACGTCTGGCGCCCTCAGATTCTGCGATTGGCGAGGCGTTCACCATGAACGTGCGAGTGACGCCATTTGCCGCTTGGAGTGTCATTTCGACGCGATGGACTTCGGAGGTGGTGAGCGAGATTTCCATCCATGAAGGCAGCCCTTCCTTGGCTGGCTTAAATGGAAGCGTTGCGGAATCACGTCCCAAGAGATGCTCGACAGGGAGGGCGATTGAGCGCGAGAAGGAGAGATTGGCCATCGCGATTCGACCTTGATTGTCGAGGACGATCAGGCCCTCGGAGAGAGCATCGAAAGCGGCGCGTACGCGGGAAGGCGCGGCTCGCGAGGGGTCGAGTTCATACAACACTTTCCATAGCAGCACGCCAAAGAGAATGACATTGACGGCGGCAACGAGTAGTAAGGATTGAGCCCAGGCTAGATCCACCAATCCAAAGAACCAGGTTTTACTGATCGGCTGAAAAACTACTTCCAAGTCGCCCCAGTGCCGCTTTCCAAGTAACAAAGGAACATGAACCTGATTTTCGGACGATCCCATTTGGGGATTGAGCTTCCAGGCGGTTGCGTGGTCACCCGACTCGGCAATCATGGCGCCATCCTCCCGTCGGACGGCTACGCTGACCACGTCTTCCGCGCGGCGAAGAAGCTCATCCAGGCTGATTTGCATCGCATCTTGTTTCTCGGCGGCTAGAAAAAGGGAGCAATTCACCGCCAGGCTTTCGCAAAGCGTGATGCGTTGCGCGAGGACTCGCGAATGTGCATCGGGAAAAACCCC
>JBKJSI010000901.1:0-3340 GCA_046595915.1 Pirellulaceae bacterium | reverse complement strand
GAAGTTATTGTCGTTCTCCGTCGTCGATCCCGCCCGCGCCTCAGCGGGCGCATCGGGCGATGGGTCAGGCGCGGCCCAGCGACGCTCCGTCGAAAAAAGCTTCGGCGCTGCGCCGATAAAGCGGTGTCCGCCCATCGTCGACATTGCAGTGTGTGATTCACCACCGTGCGCCATCGACTCCGCTTCAATCTCTGCCAGGATTCCGAAGGAAAACATCTTTCCATCCCACCCGCCAGGTTCGGCGAGCAGTCCGAGCCCCTCTACTTTGACTCCTCCGTCCGGTTGTAGAAACAGGCAATAAGGGTTCAGCCTTGTGTGGAGGGCGCCGCGGCTATGGGAGAATTCCAGGGCGGCGACCAATTGGGTGGCCACGCGTATCACGGCCTGATCGTTCCCTAGGAATGCCTCGTCCTGGATCGCCGCCATGACGGTTCGGCTGCCCGCATACTCTTCGATGACCGCAAGACATCCTTCGTCGGTAGCGGAGCGATCGACCACGAAGGGGCCGTCTACCCGAGCAGGGATCGGACGACCGCGACCGAGCCCGTAGCGCCGTAAATATCCGGAGGGAGCGCCTGCATGTGCTGCGTAAGCGCTAGAGAATAACTTCCTGACATGCGGCTTATCGTAGCTTGGCTTCACTAGCCGGAGATTGACGATGGCGCCCGACTTCATTCCTAAGGCAGTTAAGGTTTCAGTGAGGCGATCCTCGTACAAGAAACCGATCACCCAGAAATGTTCTCCGTCGATCGGAATTATTGACGGGGTCGCGTCGATGGGTGGTTCAAGATCCTGAAGCAGATGGCGGGCTCGGCGGTATCCGCCGCTCAAACATTGGTCAATCAGCGTCGGCAGTTGGGACTGAATTCCCTTCTCTCGACAGCGTTCGACGCACGAGGCGAATCGCTTCTTCGCGATTGCCACCAGCCTCGCTCCTTCGGTCTCCACCCCCGCTGCGAACGGCAATTCGCCGGTCAGCATCTCAAACAGCACGACGCCAACCGCATGCAAGTCGGTTGCTTCCGATAACCTCTCGTCCCGAATCTGTTCCGGGGCCATGTAGTCGGGCGCCCACTGCGCTCCGGCGATAAGTCCAGCCGGCGGCGATGCGAGGGGCGGAATGCGTGGGCGAGTCGCGGTATCGCCTGGAAACTGAAATTGTTGGTCGGCAACTCTGATGAAGTCGCCGATGTGAATCTGCGTCCGTCCACTGATCGCGACGTCATTCACATAGGTCCGATTAGTAGTATTCAAGCCCTCGATGAAATATTGGCCG
Organism: Pirellulaceae bacterium; assembly: GCA_046595915.1. Taxonomy (GTDB): domain Bacteria; phylum Planctomycetota; class Planctomycetia; order Pirellulales; family Pirellulaceae; genus JBKJSI01. Next base: position 2,064 of record JBKJSI010000901.1, on the reverse strand, counting down.
TTACTTCGCGTGACGCGCGCATGCTGGCGACTCACTCTTTCCGCCGGAATCACAATTTGGCAAGTTGCCGCATCGCGCCCAATCACGATCGGTCCGTTACGAAAGTCAAATTGAAAATTCATAGTCTAAATCTGCACTTATTGTCGCCAATGGAGGCCGCGCTTCACAAACAGGTCCTCCAGCGAATTGCGTAGGATCAAGTGTGGCGGACCATGAGCGCTAAGCAAGATCAAGCTCTTGTTGTCTTTATCCATGGCGTTGTACATGAAAACATCTTGCTCGTGGCACGCCGGGCACTCGTCATAATGGACGAACGGGGCCAGGTTCAAGAACTCTCGCTGCTTAGGGAATAGCAACCCGACGCGGTGTTTCTTGACTTTTCGCTCCAGGACGACTCGGTAATCTTCGCTCGTGCTAGGCGCCAACCCGGCGCAAAGCCGATATCGGATGTCGTACCGATCATTTTCTTCGTCTTCGTCATCCGTGACATCGACTTCTTCGATCCGGATGAGCGGAAATTCGGTTAAGCACTCAAGTGCCATCAGTAACTCATGGACAACGGGCAAGCGTTGGCGAAACGGCTTGTGATCGTTCGCCTCCGGCTTGGACGCGCGTCCATGCGCCACGTCGTTCCTGTCCTCGAGAAGCCCAACTGCTAGATCGAGTATCGTTCCGCTTCCTCGACGATCCGAGAACAGCGCTTCCCTTACAGCATCCACAAAAGGGGATACGCCTGAGCGTAGTTCAACGGCTTGGCGTAAGTAGTCAAACCATTTTCCGAAAGCAGGTCGGTTCAATTTGTCGAGCATCACCGGGACTGATTCCCCGCGAGCGTCACAGGCCGACAAGACCGCTCCAACTGCGCAGTACTTTACCGTATTTTCGACCAACTCCATGAGCCGATCAAATCGGGCGCCGCCATCTTGGTCCCGCCACATCCGGGAATAAGCTAATGCAATCGGCGATGGGTAGCGAAGCAGGATCTCGCCCCGGCGCTCCGGGTCCTGCGGAGGCTGAGGCGAAGCAAAGCGGCGAATACCCTCCCGGGCGGCCGCCATTTCTGCGGGGCGGTCGCCCGGGTTGCGAGCTAGCAGCCGCATAATGAATTCACTTGCAGCAGGCGGCAGATCACTGCGAATCTTCGCAGGAGGAGTTGGATCGGCCGTTTGCTTCCGAAAGAGGATGGCTGCCGTGTTGGTTCCCGTAAAGGGAGGTTGACCCGTCAGAAGATGATAAAGCAATGCACCCAATGAGTAGATGTCCGAACGCGGCGAAAGCGTGCCATCCTTCGCCTGCTCCGGTGACATATACAGCGGGTTTCCAAGCTGACGCTGAGCTTGGAATGGGTCATCGGCGCTGTCGTCGGCGGAACTCGCTGCGGCTTCGAACCCGCCCAGCTTGATTGCCCCCGTCCGAGTGAGTTGTATTGAACCGGGACTAAGGTTTCGGTGAATTAACTTACTCTGGTGTGCAAAGGCAAGGGCATCCGCTAATTCCCCTGCAATCGCGAACGCCTGTTCCATTGAGAGACGTTTTTCCAGCCTCAGGTACTCATCGAGGGTCGGGCCCTCGACGAATTCCTGAACAAGCACATCCGCGAAGGGAGTTAAATCGTATTCATAAACTCGAATGATGCTTGGGTGGTCGAGTCTCGCAGCCGCACGTGCCCCGCGGCGAAACAACTCAGCCTGGGCTGATAGTCCATTCGATAGCCGAGGAATCGAGCGGACGAGAACCGGTTGGCCAAGAATGGCGTGCACGGCGCGGAATGTGTGTTGGCCGGATTCGCCGACTTGAGTGAAGTCACAATAGCGAGATCCGATCGAACCGAGGTCAGGCATGGTGTTTCCGAATCGACCTACTAAGGTCACCTAATCGCGGGGGATTCATCTTCCGCCTCCCATTTAGACGGGTCAATCACTAAGTTCTTAGAAAGCTTATTAGAACGCCACTAACCCGGCAGCTTCGTTGTCTTCGATATGAAGCATTTTTTCAAGTTTAGTTATCTCAAATACCTCCATCACGTCCCTAGAGATACAGCACATGACGAGCTTTCCGGCCGAT
>JBKJSI010000497.1:0-21015 GCA_046595915.1 Pirellulaceae bacterium | reverse complement strand
GGACTGGCTTACCTGGCTTTGCCTCAAGGGGCGGCTTTGTTCCGATCAGGAAACCTTGACGCGAGCACCCTAGCTCGTGAGAACATCACCACGATTCTCTTCGGCGGCGCCATTGGACTCTTTGCTGCAGCCCTGCTGATTTACTTACCCAATCGCCGCTCAGCGTCCGAGTTCGGCGGCGCCCTGCTAGAAACGCCCATGCTGGCCTTGCTCATCACGGGCGCGGCCGTCGCGGCGATCGGGCTTACGGGCTTCGCCATGACTTATTTCAGTGGCGAGAACAATCCCGTTGAGATCATCGGTTCGATTTGGAAGATGTCTCGTAATCCCGAACAAGTTCGGTTTGTTGAAGTCGCCGCAGGCGGAGCAACGGGTCAAGAACAAAAGGTCGACATCGAGCTCAATCGCAATGAGTTGCGCCGCATCATCATTGAGACCAACCAAAATCTCTACGTCGGCACTCAGCCGCTGCAAAACTCAGTAACGGAAACGACGTTTGAGGTCGAACGGCAAGTCGAAGGCGCCCGCCCTTTCGTTTGGGAACGAGGCCGACAAGCTCAAGACCCCTTCAAGGAAGAGATCACGAGCGCACTCTACGTGACCAATCTGGGCGCCGAACCTGCGAAGGTCACGATCCGCGCCTATAGCTATGTTGAATATCCGCAAGTGATTTGGTTCTTCTACTTTTCGGCCATTTCGCTCACGATCGCCCTCGCCTACATGTTGCAGCGGATGGCGTTTCCTCGGGTCACGGCGATCTGCCTGGCGACAATCAAGTCCTCCTTCGGCCAACTCCTGTTTTGGGTGATCTTGATTCTCGGCACATTCCTTTTGAGCCTTTTCGTCTTGCTGCCGTATTACACCCTCGGCGAGGACATCAAAATGTACCTCGACTCAAGCTTTAGCCTCATCACGCTCCTGGCTCTCGTTCAGGCGCTCTGGTCGTCGGGAACCGAAATCGCGGAAGAAATCGAAGGCCGCACGTCGCTCACGGTGCTCTCGAAGCCGATCACTCGAACCTCCTTCATCATCGGCAAATACCTGGGCATCCTCTGGACGGTGCTCATCATCTTCTTGGTGCTTGGCTCCGTGATGATGATCTGCGTCGCTCTCAAGGTTCCTTATGATGGTCGCGAGAACGCCCGCTCGGACATTTCTTGGCAGGAGTGCTTCGCGGAAATGACGGTGGTCGTTCCCGGCTTGTTCTTGTCATTCTTGACCGCTGCGATCATCTCGGCGATCAGCGTGGCGATTTCGACGCGCCTGCCAACGATTCCCAACTTTATGATCTGCTTCACGATCTACGGCCTGGGCCGCCTCCTGCCGCTCATGGTGGACTCGACGGCTGGCGATTTTGCGCCGGTCGCCTTCTTTGGCCAATTCCTCAGCATCGTGCTGCCGGTCTTGCATCACTACGACATGCAACCGGCCATCGCCGGCGGCCAAACGGTGCCGCCGATCATCCTCTTCTGGGCCACGATGTACGCGCTGCTCTATTGCGGCATGGCGCTGGTGGTTTCGCTGCTGTTCTTTGAAGATCGGGATCTCACCTAGTCCAATAGTCCAAGCTCAACGACAGCCGGTGGCGATCCATACCGTGTGACGGGGGCGATCTACCGAAGCCCCCCGATGCGACAGAACCCTAGTTTTCGCGGATTTTTCGGGGGTTGTGTCGCCCAGGTTCGGTGGAGAACCGAATCCGGTGATTCAGCGCGAAACGAGCTGGGCGACAGAACCTATGTATTTCCCGTGATTTCGGGGGTTGTGTCGCCCATCGAGGAGTGCGAGTGAACGAGGTTGGGGAATCGCCAAGAAATCACCTTGGCCTCCCAGCACCGACTCAGGCTCTTGGTCACTTAACAGGAGCGAATATCATACATCATCAAGAGTGTATACTTACGTATTTATGCCAACATTAAACATTGTCATTAACTATAGTTATACCTTAATTCTATAGTAATAACTACTATTTAATTCACATTAGTATATCATGACTAATTGAACTAGTGTGTATTAACTGTGAATTGTACCTTCAGGAAGTCGGTCAACTAAATGGATCTCTGATGGTTCGTCTAGTGAATGACATCCTGTTAAGTGGTGAATTGAGTAAGTTGTGACTTGAGTACAGTGTATGAGTGAGAAACGTTGTTCAATCGGCTCATGGCATCGCTTGGGGTGTGATTTTAGCTCGGTACGTGAAGCAGCAATCAGATGGGGCAGGAAGGCGACATTCTCAATTGCCAACTCCTCACGAGGCGACAGAACCCCCAATTTCGCGGGGAAAACGTAGGTTCTGTCGCCCGGCCTGTTTACGCTTCGCGAGGGGCGATTCGCTTTTCCTCTAGTCGGGGCGACACAACCCCCGAAATCGCCGTAAATTTGGGGGTTCTGTCGCCCCGGTGAAAAGCTGGGATTGTCGCAGGTCGCACAACCTCAACCCAACAGCCGCTTCATCGCCGCCGCGACACCGAGCGTGACTTCCGTCATCCGGGCGTAATCGAGTGTCTCTGGCGTATCGGTTGGCTGATGGTAGTGAGGATTGCGCAAGAAACTCGTGTCGGTGAGCATCAGGGCGGGATAGCCTTGATCCCAGAACGAGCTGTTGTCGCTGAGGCGGATTTCGCCGATCTTCTCTGGCAGGACGATCGAGAAGAGCCCGAGTCGTGTGCCTCGCTTGAAGCCGAAGCGGAAGCGATAGGCGAGCTTCCAAGAGGCCAGATTGCCCACGGCGGCGAGGAAATTGCCTCGTTTGGGAAAGAGCCAGCGAATGGCTTTGGGAATCGTGCGGGGGATTTTTTGCGAGCCGGGTTCGTTGGAAAAATAGCCGACCATCTCGAGGCAGAGCATGCCGATGATGTTCTCACCGCGTTTCCGCGCCTGAGCGGCGTGATGCTGGCTGCCCATTGAGTCGAGGTTGAAGTAGGGCGGCTCTTCACAAGCGAAGGCGACGTAGCGAGCTGTACGCTTGCCGGCGTGATCCTTGAGGAGTCGACTGACCTCGAGCATCACCGCGACGGCGGACGCGTTGTCGTCCGCGCCGGGCGTGGTGGAGACGGTGTCGTAGTGGGCGCCGAGCAGGACGATTTCGCTGGCCTTCTTGCTGCCCTGCCGCTCGACGATCAGGTTTTTGGCGGTGACGCCGAGCGCGTCAAAGGGCTCTTCAACAACCTCCTGCTGTATCTGTGCCCACTGTCCGCGAATGTATCCCATCGCCGCCTCAATCGACTTCGGCTTAGCATAAACCCGCGGCCCAATCAGGCCCGCCAGTCGATCCACATGTAGGCGCAACGCGTCCTCGATGGTTTTCCGGTTGGCGTCCATGGCGGCTAGCGAGCTGAGAGAGACGGGGCAGGGCAGGGGGCCGTGAATCGCCAGCTTAGACGTACTTCGATGCGGAGTGGTTCAAGGGGATGCGACACCTAACGCTATTTCCCAAGGAAAATATAGGGGTGTCGCATGTCGCATGCTCAGTGAAAGGCTGAACTTAAGCTGCATGGATCAGCGGCTCAATCCCAACCATGCACACGAGAGCCAGGATATGTGTCCGATACTTCCCATCGGCATCGCGATAAAGCACATGGGCCGCGATGTCATCGACAACCGCCATCTCGATTGAACTGATTTCGTACTTCGAGCCGTCGTTCATAGTGACCTGAACTGGGCTGGCCTTGATGGCATTGGTTAAAGTTTGTCGGTCCACGAGCCTGCCCTTCCCTCATTATTTAAAGGCTGCGAAGCAAAATCACCTGTTCAGGTCATTATTGTCTGCCGCCAGGAGATTGCCAAGACGGATTTTGACGTTGAATCAACGAGGCGGCGGGTCCGCCGGAGTCGGCTGCGGCAGCGTATCCTTCACCACCAAATCGAGCATGTTAGTCAGCAATTGCACAAATCGCCCATCCTCAAAATCGCTAGGCGAGCCCAGCGACGTATAAAAAACGTTGTTAACAAGCAGCTTCCAAGCCACGGGGTACTTTTCACCATCGGCTTCGCCCCAGAGGAGAACCTCGGCGGGTTTGACGAGCTTCGGATTGCGATAGAGCGTCGATTTCGATTGCCACGGTTTCTTGAAATCGATCGCGATGAGGTAGGGATGCTTCGCGGCGGCCTTGTCGACCGTCACGAGGGTTTCGCTCTTGGTGTGGTTGTCATAACTGCCGCCCCAGACATCGCTGTCGAAAGTGTTGAGATTAACGAAGCCTTTGGGCGCTTCGCCACGTACGGAAAAGGCGTGGCTGGCGGTTCGCAGGCCGATGAGTGGCTTGCCTGATTTGACGAAGGAGTCGATAAGTTCTTTTTCTTCGGCCCGGACGGGAATGCGGCGGGAATAGATGATTGCCATGTCGGCGGTCGGCAGCACTTCCATATTGCGATAGCCGCCTTTCTCCTCGCCATCGATGAAGCTCACGTGCCAATCGCGGTCTTCGATCAACTCCCGCTGAGCAAAGGCGCGAAGTGTCTTGTCGGAGTGATACTCATTGTCATTGACGATGATCGCCACATGCGGGCGGTGATCCTCCGAAAACCTCAGCGGTGGCTCGCCGGTAAAGATCGTGCTGGTGATCGAGGGACACCAGTGGCGCTCGATATGCTCGATCACCAGCTCCGTGCCGCGAAAGTGGGAGACCCTGGGCTCCTTGGCCGGGTTGTACATCGAGTCGGTCATGTCGCGCATCAGCACCACATTTTGACCTTGCCGCACCATTTGCCGAATCGAAAAGGGACGACCGAGGACGCACATATTGGTATGCACACCCATGACGATCACATTGTCGATTCCCTTTTGCTTCATGAAGTAAAAGGCTTCGGCGCTATCGGTGATCGCATCGCCATCCATGATTTCGATCGCCGGGTGCTGCCGCTTCCACGCCCGTCCTTCTTTGGAACCATCGCCACAGCCGCCATCGGAATCATCGATCGGTAGTTTGACTTCCTTGGCGACATCGAGATTGCACCAGCGCTCGAGGGGAATCTTGGTTGCTACTTTTGGCGCCGCCATCGCGAGCTTGCGGCCCGGATGATCCTTATAAAATTCCATCGTGTCGCTGGGGCAATGGATGATCGTCACCCCCTTCGCCCGGGCTGCTTTCAAAACCTCATTCATCTTCGGCGCCATCTCACCTACCCGCCGTGTCGCACCGTCGCACCAATGTTTGTCCCACATGTCGCAGACGACGATGGCGGTCTTCGCAGCGTCCCACTCCAGAATCTTTTCCTGAACGACGAGCGGCTCATCCATTTTGACTTCAACACGCTCACGGGCGGACAGGCGCAATCCAGTTGGCTCGCTGCCAATGCAATTCGGGGAGATTTCACCACAAAGGCACAAAGAGACAAAGGAAATACACAAAAAGAAAAGAGGGCAGGGCAGGTAGCTTATATTGACTGCAATTCGCATTTCTTCGTGCCTTTGTGCCTTAGTGGTGAAGTGTATTTAAGAAGCTGCAACTGGCGGGAACCAGTTGAGGATTGCATCATTTCCGACACGATGCAGCTTGTGGTAACGCGGGTGGCGAGATTCTTTGTAGGGATCGTTTCTCGCGGCGTTGTAGCAGCAGATGATCGACCAGCGGGGAACGTCGGCTCGGTTTTGGTCGCTGCGGTGCAATAGGTTGCAGTGGAAGAAGATTGCGTCGCCCGGTTCGGTTTCGACGTAGACGAGCGGGAGTCGCTTTAGGATCGCTTCGACGTGTTCGTTGTGAGCGCCGGTTTGTTCGCCGGTTCGGCCATGGTCCATGCGACCCAGGTGGTGCGAGCCGGGGACGACTTGGAGGCAGCCATTTTCTTTGGTCGCGGCGGTGACGGCGATCAGGCAGCTGGCCAGGAGCGGATAAAGGCAGCCGTTGTGGTACCAATAGCCATAATCTTGATGCCACTCCCAGGCGCCGCCGACCTTGGGCTCCTTGAGCATCATCTTGGTGTGGTAGTGGTAGACCTCGCCGCCGAGCATTTGCTCCATGCGGTCGACAACGCGCGGTGAGCGGGAAAACATGCTGTAGAGGGAATCGTTTTCGTCGTTCCAGAGGGCGAGCTGGGTGGACTGGCCGGTTGCGTCTTTGCGCCCGTACTTGGAGCCGAGGAATTCCGGGTCTTGCTGTGCGAAATCGAGCAGTTTCTGGACCTCGGCGCGCTCAAACAGCCCCTTCGCCACGAAGTAGCCATCTTGCTCATATTGGGCAATTTCACTGGAGTTAAACATCGTCTGCACCGGCTCGATCCTCCTGGGGGCGTTGCAACCAGAGCTATCTTGGGCTAGTTGTAGGACGAAATCCAGCGCCCTTGGCTTCTGATTTTCACCACAAAGGCACAAAGGGCACGAAGAAAATATAAGAAGATTTTGGACCGCAGAGTACGCAGAGTTTCGCAGAGTTTCGCAGAGGGGTCTTCTCTGCGGCCCTCAGCTCTCTCTGCGGTGAAAATGCATTTCTTTGTGGCCTTTGTGCCTTCGTGGTGAGATAAAAAGGAAGCCTATGCTAGCGGTCCGCTTTACTCGAAATTTTCGGATACGAAATGACTAGCTCGCCTGCTCCTGTTGATTCGAAAACTGCCGCGAACTCCGCCAAGCGGATTTTGATTGTGGATGATGATGCGGAGATTATTGAATCGCTGCGTTATGCGTTGGGCGGCAAGGGGTATGCGATTTCGATCGCTCGTGACGGGAACCAGGGGTTAGCACTGGCGGAGCGCGATGCGCCGGACATGGTGATCCTCGACATGATGATGCCGAAGCGGAGCGGCTTCTTGGTTTTAGAGCGGCTGCGTCGCACGATGCCGAAGACGATGAAGATCATCATGATCACGGCCAACGAGGGGAGCCGCCACAAGGCCTATGCGGAGATGCTGGAGGTCGATGATTACATCCGCAAACCATTTGCAATGGACCGACTTTTGGGCAGCGTCGACAAACTGTTCTCGACTTGATGGCGCTAGGATCGAAAAGGCGCCTCGCTGACGCGTCGGGTTGGGATAGCCGGTCCATTTTGTCGCATTGTCTTTTTGGCAGTCCGTGTAAAAACTTCCTAGTTCTTATGAGCCCAAGGAAAATCCTGCGGAAATCCGCATTGATTTAATTCGGCATCCTGAGAATACTGAAATGTGGGGCGTGAACGAAACACGCTGGTGCAGGGTCATCATCGCACCAGCCTCGTCCCACCGATGAGTTTTGTCCGTTGTTCTTTTTCAAGTTCTCGGGTTTTTAGCTCGGCCCGAAATGTCTCTCCCGCCGAATTTTTGCGGCGGTTTCGTGGGTCGGCTGCCCTTTTCGTCATTTCGTTTTCCAAGTCGACTGCTGCGCGCTCAGCGTCAGTAGTCGTCCCGGATGGCGCTGCGCAACCTTCGGCGTAGGCAAACGAATAGCGAAGAGGAAAACCCATTCGCCCCAGCCAATATCGCCGTGCGCTCCTGCGCGGCGCGGGAGAAATACCATGAGTGGCTCCTCGATTGTCGACCTGATCGGACAAAAACAAGACCTGCAACACTTCCGCGCGAAGCATTGGGAAGGGACGTTTGCGGAATATCTTGACGTGGTCGCCGAGAACCCGGCGGTCGCGCGAAATGCGTACGAACGGGTGTACGACATGGTGATGTCGTATGGCTCGCACTCTTATGAAATCTCTCGTTCGGAGAATCGGACGCATTTTCACTTCTTCGATGACCCCGATAATGATGGGGCGGATGCGGTGTTTGGGCTCGATGCGTCGCTCGAGCAGTTTGTGAATGCGCTCAAGAGTGCATCCAAGGGGTATGGCATTGAGAAGCGTGTTCTGTTGCTGCATGGTCCCGTGGGAAGCAGCAAGAGCACGATTGCGCGATTGATCAAACGGGGCCTGGAACGCTATTCCGCTCACGATGAAGGCGCGCTCTATACGCTCGGCTGGATGGACGAAGTCGCCGGCGAAGTTCGCTGGTGCCCCATGCATGAAGAGCCGCTGCATTTGATTCCCGAGCGATTCCGGGCCGATGTGCAGCACAAGCTCCATGCCGAGCGCGGCGAAAACGACTATCGAGTTAAAATTGTGGGCGAGCTCTGCACCTACTGCCGTTTCATTTTCGGCGAGAAGCTTAAACGGCACGATGGCGATTGGACGAAGGTCATTAGTGATGTTCGGGTCAAACGCATCGTGCTTTCGGAACAAGATCGGATCGGCATCGGCACGTTCCAGCCGAAGGATGAGAAGAACCAGGACTCGACCGAACTGACCGGCGACGTCAACTATCGCAAGATCGCCGAATATGGCAGCGATAGCGATCCAAGGGCGTTCAACTTTGACGGTGAATTCAACATCGCCAACCGCGGCGTGATTGAGTTCATCGAAGTCCTCAAACTCGACGTGGCGTTCCTCTACGACCTGCTCGGCGCGAGCCAAGAACACAAGGTCAAGCCGAAGAAGTTTGCCCAGACCGATATCGACGAGGTGATTCTGGGACACACCAATGAGCCGGAATATCGCCGGCTGCAGAACAATGAGTTCATGGAGGCGCTGCGCGATCGTACGGTGAAGATCGATATTCCGTATGTCACGAAGCTCAGTGACGAAATCAAGATTTATGAGAAGGATTACAATCCCAAGCGCGTGAAGGGCAAACATATTGCCCCGCACACAATCGAGATGGCCGCGATGTGGGCGGTGCTGACTCGCCTTGAAGAGCCCAAGAACGCTGGCATCACGCTGATGCAAAAGTTAAAGCTTTATAACGGCAAATCGCTGCCGAATTTCACGGAGGAGAATGTCAAGGAACTGCGCGAGCAGACGACGCACGAAGGGCTGATGGGCATTTCGCCTCGCTATGTGCAAGACAAGATCAGCAACGCGCTGGTCGCCCATCCTGAGTCGAAGTCGATCAATCCTTTCATGGTGATCAACGAACTCGAAGCGGGGATCAAGCATCATTCGCTCATCACGAGTGAGGAATTGCGTTCGCGCTATCGTGACCTTCTCGAAGTGATCAAAGAAGAGTACGAGAATATCGTGAAGAATGAAGTCCAGCGGGCAATCGCCGCCGACGAGGACGCCCTCAAGCGGCTCTGCTCCAACTACATCGATCAGGTCAAGGCGTACACGCAGCGGGAAAAGGTCAAGAACCGCTACACCGGCCAACTCGCCGAGCCTGATGAGCGGCTGATGCGGTCGATCGAAGAGAAGATCGATATTCCCGACAACCGTAAAGACGACTTCCGCCGCGAACTGATGAATTACATCGGCGCCCTCATGATTGACGGCAAGACCTTCGACTACACGAGCAACGAGCGGCTTTACAAAGCCCTTCAACTGAAATTGTTCGAAGACCAAAAGGACTCGATCAAGCTAAGCTCGCTCGTTTCCAAAGTCATCGACCAGGAAACGCAAGCGAAAATCGACGTGGTCAAAGGCCGCCTCATCCGCGACCACGGCTACGACGAAGAAAGCGCCACCGATGTCCTCAACTTCGTCGCCAGCATCTTCGCCCGCGGAGATGTGAAGCGGTAATACCTTTTTCATCACAAAGACACAAAGAACACGAAGAAAAGGAACACTAAACTCGGGGGCGCTGAGGGGAATTCTCTGCGCTCTGCGCGAACTCTGCGTCTCAAAAGCACTTTCCTTACGTTCCTTTGTGTCTTTGTGGTGAAAGAAATTGACTTTCAAGAGTCTCCAATATGTCCCTGCGTATTGATCGAGATGCGAATCGGTTCCGCGAAATCGTTCGCGGGCGCGTGCGGCAGAACTTGCGAAAGTTCATGTCGCAAGGGGAGATTTTCGCGCGCACCAATCGGGGGACGATTTCGATCCCCATGCCGCAGCTCGATATTCCTCACTTCCGCTTTGGCGATAAGGGCAACGGCGGGGTAGGGCAGGGGGAGGGGGAAATTGGCCAGACTGTTGGGCGCGGTGATCAGGAGGGGGGCGAGCCGGGGGAAGCCGGGGGCGATCCGGGCGAGCATGTTTTGGAGGCGGAGTTTACGCCGGAGGAGTTGGCGGCGCTGCTCGGTGAAGAGTTGAGCTTGCCGAGGATTATTCCCAAAGGCAACAACCGCATCGTGCAAGAGCGGCAGCGCTATAAGAGCATTCGCCGCGTGGGGCCGGAATCGCTGCGAAGTTTGCGGCGCACCTTTCTACAGGCGCTGAAGCGGCAGATGGCGGAGGGAGTTTACGCGCCTGATAGGCCGATGGTAATTCCTTATAAGGAAGATCGCCGCTATCGCTCTTGGGACCCGCAATTTGAGCCGATTACGTCGGCCGTCGCGATTTACATGATGGATGTATCGGGGTCGATGACTGACGAACAGAAATCGATTGTCCGCACCGAGGCATTTTGGATCGATACCTGGCTGAAGAGCCATTACAAGGGTTTGCAAAGGGCCTACATCATTCACGATGCGGCGGCGCGGGAGGTGGATGAGAATACGTTTTATCACACCCGCGAAAATGGCGGCACGCGGATTAGCTCAGCCTATAAAGTGTGTGAGCAGCTCTTCGAGAAGAAATACTCGCCTGCGGATTGGAACATTTACTGCTTCCAGTTCTCCGACGGCGACAACTGGGGAGAAGACAATAAGTTGTCACTAGAGATCTTGCGCGAAAAGCTCCTGCCGCATGTGAATCTCTTTTGTTATGGCCAGGTGGCGAGTCCTTATGGCTCCGGCGAATATCTCAAGACGCTGCAGCACTTTTTCGGCAACCGGCATGAAAAACTGACGCTTTCCGAGATCAAGAATCGCGAGGAGATTCTGACCTCGATCAAAACCTTTTTGGGCAAAGGTAAGTAGCCGATGATCCAAGGAGTTCACTCATTCGAATCGATTAGCGGCGCACTGCGCGAGGCGCAGGAGCGGATCGAGATTATTGCGCGCGGATATGGGCTCGACTGCTATCCGACGATTTATGAATTGGTGAATGCCGATCAGTTGCATGCGGTGGCGGCTTATGGCGGCTTTCCCACGCGCTATCCGCATTGGCGGTTTGGGATGGAGTACGACCGACTCTGCAAGACGTACACTTATGGACTGCAAAAGATCTATGAGTTGGTAATCAATAATGATCCTTGCTACGCGTATCTGCTCGATAACAACACCCGCACCGACCACAAGATGGTGATGGCGCACGTCTGCGGGCACAACGATTTTTTCAAGAACAACGCTTACTTCCAGCCGACTTGCCGCAAAATGGTCGATGAGATGGCCAATCATGGCAATCGCATTCGCCATTACATGGACCGCTTTGGCCAGGAGACCGTCGAGAATTTTATTGACTCTTGCCTTAGCATCGAGGATTTGATCGATATCCATGCGCCCTTTTTGAGCAAGAAGAGTGAGCCGGCGCGGTATGAATTCAAAGGCCCAGTGGAAAGCGAGCCGGAAGAAGAGGCGCCGACTCGATTCGCCGCGAAGGGCTACATGGAGGCCTTCATCAATCCGGCCGCCGCGCTGGAGGCCGAAGCGACGGCGCGGGCTCATACGTCGGCGGCCTCGAAGCTAATTCCCGCTGAGCCGACGCGGGATGTGATGCAGTTTTTAATCGACCATGCGCGGCTGCGCCCCTGGCAGGCCGATATCCTGTCGATCATTCGCAATGAGGCCTATTACTTCGCGCCGCAAGGCCAGACGAAGATCATGAACGAAGGCTGGGCCACTTTCTGGCACTCGACGATCATGACGCAGCACATTTGCGAGCCGGCCGAGATCATTTGTTACGCCGATCACTGCGCGGCGACCTTGGCGACTTCGCGCGGGCGGCTCAACCCTTACAAACTCGGGGTAGAGCTTTATCGCGATATCGAAGAACGCTGGAACCGGGGGCAATTTGGGCCTGATTACAGCTCGTGTGAAGACTGGCGGACGCGGCAAGATTGGGACACCTCTGCTGGTAAAGGTCGCGAGAAGATTTTCGAAGTCCGTCGCGTTCATTGCGACCTGACCTTCCTTGATGAGTTCCTCACACAAGATTTCTGCGTGCGGCAGAAGCTCTTTTCCTTTGAATACAACAGCGATACCTCGTTCTACGAAATCGAAAGCCGCGAATTCAAAGCGGTGAAAGCGCAGTTACTCAAGCAGCTAACGAACATGGGCCGCCCAAGGATAACGCTGCTCGATGCGAACCATCGCAATCGGGGCGAGCTCTATTTGAAGCATGACTACGATGGCGTCGAACTGAAGCTCGATTATGCGAAGGAGACGCTGACTCACTTGCACCGGCTCTGGACGCGCCCCGTGCATATTGAGACGGTGGAGGGGGAACATGTCGTGGTGATATCGTACGACGGCAAGTCGACGACCTCGGAGAAGAAGGAACTCTTTAAGCCGCTCACGCGGACAATCAGGAACTAACGCATGTCGCTGGGAAGTGAACTCGTTGAAATCGCGATGCAAATGGGCGGCGCGGAGATGCCGATTTCGGCGTCCGCGTCGTTCGACGGACGTACGGCCTGTGCGACCCTTACGCACTGGAGTCCGCTGGCTGTTTCTGTGCAGGAACTCGGGGTCACGGGAGTGGGATCGATTGGCGATTTGCAACAATGCGCCGCGAGTCTTGCTGGTCGCTTGGCTTATCTCAGCGAACCGATTCGTGTCTTGGAACTCGATGCACTGGCGCGTCAGGCACAACTGCGTTCCTATCCGCCGAAGCCGATTGCTGATGGCGTCGAATACTTCGAGATTCAACTGTCACAAAATGGCGCGGCGACTCTGCGCCGTTATCAGCAGGTCAGTGGGCTGTCGCGAATCGAAGTTCCTGCGACCATGACTTTGGAAACCCTCGGCAGGGTTACCGACGATCTCGTCGCCATCTAAACAGACTCTTGGCGCCTGGAATGCTCTGGTCGGAAGTCGCGGCGCCATTTCATCGGCGCTACTTCCTTTTCCATGTTGTTGGCGCCCACATGAATTCACTATCCCAAAGCATCGCTACGGCGTTACGCGACGATTTTCAAGGCTTTTTTCATGCGGAGCAGTTGACGCATTTGATTCTGCGCATCACGGCGGCGTGTATCGTCGGCGGCATCGTCGGATATCAGAGAGAGCGACTCGGCAAATCAGCGGGATTGCGCACGCATATTCTCGTCACCGTCGGGACTGCGCTCTTCGTCGCCGTCGCTTACCTGGAGGGCATGAATCACAGCGATGTGAGCCGCGTCTTGCAAGGGATCATTACGGGCATCGGCTTTTTAGGCGGCGGCGTCATTCTCAAATTGGAGAAGAACCAAGAGATCAAAGGGCTCACTTCAGCGGCCGCGATTTGGTATGTCGCGGCGCTTGGAATCGCTTGCGGTCTTGGTCAACTTACGCTTGCGTTAATTGGCGCGATCGTAGGCGTCGTTATTCTGGAATTGGTCGCCAGGATTGAGCCCTCTGAAGAAGACAACGCCTAGAATTACTTCTTATCGCTTTTCACGACCAATTCGTACGTGACTTGCACACTCGCATTCAGAGTCATTTCGCCCGGCGCGACGGGGACTTCTTTGGCGGCGCCGAAGGCCATCATGCGTTGATCCATCATGGGGTGGGGTGGGCGGACGCTGAATTCGGAAATGGTGATCGGGGCGCCGACTTCTACGCCTGCTGCGGCGGCCAAGAGCTTGGCTTTTCGCAGTGCGTCTTCCATTGCCTCTTTGCGGGCGGAATCCAGAAGTGGTTTCTTGTCGTGAATATCGAATTGGATGGAATCGACTCGATTGGCGCCGGCGCTGATTGCGGCGTCGATTGCCTTGCCCATATTGGCAAGCTTCGCGACCGTCACACGCACCTGATTCGATGCGCGAAAGCCGATTAATTCCGGCTTCACATCGGGCGCATTGACAGCCCGATATTGCGGGCTGAGATCAATTCCTGAGGTCTGGATGTACTTTTCATCAATGCCCGATTCTTTGAGGCTGGCGAGGAGTGACTTCATCGCTTCGCCATTCTGGGCCATCGTTTCCGCCGCCGTGCGGGCGTTGGTTTCAACGCCGAGCGTGATGATGCCTTTGTCTGGCTTTCCGCTCGCCTCACCTTCGCCGCTCACCTGAATCGTTCGCTTGTTGAGAAGCGTTGGCGAGTTATCAGGCGTGGTTTGAGCGGATGCGAAATTGATCGCGGAAATGGCGAGCAACAGACCGGTGGTAAGGCACAACTTACGGAGCATGTTATTGCAACTCAGGAACGAGAATATAGACGAACTGTCTTCGAACCAATGGTTTGACGTTTGGAGGCCTGTCCAAATTACCGGCTGATTACTGAACGACGGCGAGGCGGCCAAAATCGACATCACTTGGCGCGCCAACGGCCCAAACGTCTTCGCATTCGTCGGCCTCGCTGATCATGCGCAACAGCATCCGCGAATATTTTCGAGCGGCATTGGCGCGTTGCCTACGTTCGTCTGGGGTCCAGTTGGCGCGGATTTCGGTCACGTTCTTCAGGATCGAAACTCGATCGGGGTCAATTTGGGCGTTCATGTTTAGTCCTTTTTATGTGAAAAGCATCCTTAATTGGTCGCCGTTAGCATGGCAAGCTGCGTGCCAGACCGAGAGAGGTCGTGGCGGCCCCAGTTCTTCGCGGTAGATGCTCCTGTTTGCGTGAACGATCGGACAGTTTGTCGTTTCGGGCTTGATCCCATCGACAATTCGTCGATCAATGGGATCTGACCTAGTGATGCAGGGTCACTGTTACTTGACCTTCTTGTAGATGGCGAACATGACGAGCTTGCCGGCTTCGGATTTGAACTCCTTCGGAAATTCTTTTCCGGTGAGGTCGTAGCAGATTTTCATGTCGTCGCCGCTTTGCTCGTAAATGCAGAAGAACGTCTTGCCCTTGTTGGGGCCTTCGACGCCTTTGATCGTCATCGTGTGGGGCTTCTTGGCGACGTCGACGGTGAACGTCCCTTTATCATCTGACTCGGCGGTGACGGTGTAGTCGCCATCTTTGTTGATGAGCTTGATCATTTTGGTAATGGCATCGGGCATTTTTCTGCCGGCAACTTCCATCGAGACGACGGCCCATTCGCCGTTGAGCTTTTTGAGGCCCTCCGCGTTATCATCCGCCATGCCTATTGAAATTCCGAAGGATGCCAAAACCAAACAGGAAGCAGCGCCGATTTTGAACCATGAGTTTTTCATTTATTCGTTCTCCACAAAAGAGATTAAGTTCGCTTTGTTGGTGAGCTTATTCTGCGGCGCCTCGCCCGCCTGGTGTCCGTTCGGGGATTGCGGTTGGTTCCGCGATCGCTTTTGGCGGAATGGGTTGCGGGTTGAGCGTGCGCTTCATGAAATCGGTCATCAGCCGGGTGTAGTGCGGGCCGCCGATGCCGTGACGGGCGTTGGGGTAAACCATCAGTTCAAAGTCTTTGTTCGCCTTTTGCAATGCGTCGATGAACTGCATGCTGTTTTGCACATGCACGTTGTCATCCATCATGCCGTGAATGAGCAGCAACTTTCCGCTGAGGTCTTTGGCCGATTCGACGACGGAGGTTTTCTTGTAGCCTTCTTCGTTGGTCTGCGGCGTGAGCATGTAACGCTCGGTGTAAATCGAGTCATAGAGCCGCCAATCGGTTACCGGCGCGCCGCTAATTCCCGATGCGAAGAGCTTTGTATGCGTCATCGCGTAAGCGGTGATGAAGCCGCCGAAGCTGTGGCCGCTCATGCCGATGCGGGTGGCGTCGACATAGGGCTTTTTGCAGATCCAAGCGATGGCGGTTTCAATATCTTTGAGTTCGCCGACGCCGAGCTGTTTGTACGAAGTCCAGGCAGAGATGGCGCCTTTGCCGCTGGCGGAGCGGGGGTCGCAGCGGAAGACGACGAAGCCCATGCGTGCGAGGACTTCATCTTGGACGCGCCCGCCTTGCCAGCTGTCGGCTTGGCGTGGGGCGTGGGGGCCAGCGTACGTTTGGAACCAGACGGGATAGAGTTGACCGGGATTCATCACCGGCGGCGTCATCACGCTGGCTTCGAGCAGAAATCCATCGGGCGTCGGAATTTGCACGACTTCATAGCCGCCGCGCTCGTATTCATCGAGTCCATAAACCGGATTATTATCGAGCACGCGTAACTGTGTGCCATCGGGCTTCATTAGCCGGACCCTGGAAGGCGTTTGCCAATTGCTGTAGGCATCGATGTAATACTTACCATTGGGGCTGAACTGGATCTGATGCGTGCCCGATTCGGCGGTGAGTTTCTTTTGCTCCGTTCCATCGAGCTTCGCGGAAACAAGCTGGCTGCCGATGGGTGCATCGAGCGTGCCCGAGACGTAGAGCAGCCCCGCTTCCTCGTCGACATGCTCGAGCTTTCTCGCTTCCCACTCGCCGGTGGTGACGGGGTTCATCAGCTTGCCATCGGCGGCGAAGCGATAGTAATGCTTCCAGCCGGTTCGCTCGCTGGAGAGCAGAAAGGAGCCATCTTTGAGGAATGTGGGATCTTCGGGGCTTTCGATCCATGCGGCTGTTGTATCGCGGAAGAGTTTTTGGATGTCACCGCCGCTGGGGGGCCCGTTACTAACATTCATTGCGCAGAAATCGAGCCAGGTTTGGGCCCGGTCTTGGACATAGAAAAAGGCCCGCTGGCTGTCGGGAAACCAGCCGCCGAAGACGACTAAGCGATCTTCTTTTTTGTATTCATCGAGTTTTGCGAAGGCTGGCTTTGGGTCGCTGACGCTTACGACGCCGAATTCGACGAAGGGATTCGGTGCGCCTGCCTTGGGGTAGCGGGTTAGCTCGGGCTTTTGCTGCATTAGCGCGGGATTAATGAGCGTGTAGTTCGATAGCGGTGCGTCATCAATTCGCAGGAATGCGATGTTCTTCGAATCAGGGCTCCACCAAAACATTTTGTAGGCGCGATTGAGAATTTCTTCGAAGTAAACCCAGTCCGCCTTGCCGTTGAAGATGAGGTCCGAGCCATCGGTGGTAAGCCGCGTTTCCTGTTGGGTTGCGACATCGACGACGTAGAGATCGTTTTTGCGGACGAAGGCGATTTGCTTGCCATCGGGGCTGAAGGTGGGGAGTTCTTCTTCAACGTCGGGCGACTTGGTTAGCTGCGTTGTCTTGCCGTCTTTGTCGACATAGGTCAGATCATTTTGGATGGCGTAAACCGCGCCGGTCCGCTGCGTGTTGATTTGCGATCCGCCGCCTGGGCGGCCTCCGGGACGTCCGCCGCGACCAGCAGCGCCGCCGCCTGGGCGATCGAGTTTGTCGAGTTCGACGTAGGGAGTTGATGCGCCGGTGAGGGCGTTTACTTTTTGCGTGACGCCATTTTTCGCTTGGAAATAATGTTCGCCATCTTCATGCCAACCGCGAATCGAGATGGCGGAACCAGCGAAGACTGGCGCGGACTCCGGCGTCACTGCCAAATTCGATCGCTTATCTTCGGGCAATGGCTTCGCTTTGGTGGAGAGCAGGGCAACGTTGGCAAGAACTCGCAACACCGGAAAGTCTTGGCCTTCGGCGATGCCTGCATCAAAGTAGTTCCAGGTCGTT
The DNA here is from genome assembly GCA_046595915.1 of Pirellulaceae bacterium. GTDB lineage: Bacteria > Planctomycetota > Planctomycetia > Pirellulales > Pirellulaceae > JBKJSI01. The sequence continues at coordinate 3,601 of JBKJSI010000497.1, read as the reverse complement.
AGGCCGTCGTTGGCCTGGGCTTCGAGCAGGAATGAAGCAAGCGAGCCGAGCCTCTGTGAGGTCTTCACGAGGTAAGAGCCTGCGGTGAGCCGCTTGGTTTCTTTGCGGGCTTCGGTGAGCAGGGCAGGGGACTCATGGCCTTGGAACTTCATGCCTTTGGTCACTCTCGTGACTTTGGCGACTTCGACTTCGACATCGATATCTTCGCGAAGCTCTTCGACTTCGACGCCATGGCGCTGGAGCGTCATGGCGGCTTCGGTGAAAGAGCTTGGGAAGACATAGGCGAAAGCGCGGGGAGTCGACTTGGTTGTTTCGGAGGCGCCGAGGTATTCGACTTCGTATTCCCAGGGCTTTTCGGTGGGGACGTTGCGCCCGTTGCGTTGTTCTTCGACGAAGCCGGGGATGATGTGCCGTTCACCGAGCTTCGCGTCTTTGAAATCGAGTGCGAGCGGCGGTGCATCAGCGGGTTTCTTCGCCAACTCCAATGTTCGCGCGTCGGCGGCCTTCAGAAGCTTGATGATCTCTTCTTTTTTCTCAGCAGCCTGGGCGAAGATTGTTTCGACGAAGACCTTCGAGCCTCGGACGCGCTCTTTGAAATTGGCGTGGCTGTAAGACTCGCTGAGAATGCCGATGCGATTGCGGAGGCCGACTAAATGCGTGCTGTAACGCGGTGTTGGCGGGACGGTGTCCCAGCCTCGACGATCGGCGGTGAAATTTCCGTAAAAGAAAGAATTGATTGCGGCTGACTTTTTCATCTTCTCGGTGATCGCGGGGAGCATTTTGTCGCGGGTGTATTCGACGATGCTCATGTCGCCTGCGGGGCAGCGGCCTCCTTCGTAGGTGATCAGCATGCGGTGATAGGAGCCGTTGGTTGTGTGGCAATCGACGCTGATGGCGGGATCCCATTGGTTCATCAGCCAAATGAGCGAACGAATTTCGGGGCTTTCGAGTTTGACGAAATCACGATTGAGGTCGAAGCCTTGAGCGTTTTCACGGGTGCCGATCTTGGGGGGTCCATCTTGGGCACGGCGGACTGCACCCCATTTGTCATTGCCATCGGCGTTGAGGTTGGGCGCGATGAGGAGCACCAAGTCTTTTAGCAGCGGCGCCTCTTTGGCGGTGGCGAGCTCCCGCGCGATCATGAGCAGCGCTTCTTTGCCATCGACTTCACCGGCGTGGATGTTTCCCCACACGAGGACCACGAGCTTGCCGCTCTTGGCGGCTTCGGCTGGCGTCGCGATGGGCGGATCGGCGATGACGAGTAGCGGTAGCTTTTTGCCGGCATGAGTCACGCCGAAATTCGTTCGCTTCACGCGGGGCGAGAGCTTGGCGAGTTCATCGCAAAAGGCTTCGACGTCGCCGTGCGAGGAGGTCTCGGCGTAGTCGGTGGCTTCGGCCTTAGTCTTGAGGGTGTTTACCGACGCATCTTGGGCAATAAGTTGCGAGGAGAGCAGACTGGCCGCCGCCAAAAGCAAGAGCGCGCGGAAAGTTGGTATGAGCATCTTCTTCACGGGAAAAATCCAGGCGGGGAATGAGAATCAATTGTCGAGTCGAGAGGAATCGTACGTCCAGCGCGTGCGACTATAAGAATTCCCCGCTGGCCTCAAAGCAAGCGGCAATCTCGCGCGAAATTGACCTTTACCGGCCCTCATCCACCGGTTTCCGAGGCTACTTATTTCGCCAAGTTGCGGCGATTTGCTCTGCCTCTTCCGGGGTCGCTAGCTTCAACGCCGAGCGCAGGTAATTCCCGGCGAGCGCTTCCTTGCCATCCTGTGCGACGGTTTTGGCTTTTTCGACGAGCCGGTCGATCTCCGATCTTCTAGCTTCGTCTGCTGCGGTGTCTTCGGCTTCCGCTTGTGCTCGCAGGGCATTGAGGGACGAGGAGCCACGCTCCGCTGAGCTTCCGCTCTTTAGCGACTTATCCGTTCCCGTTCGTGTAGCGCTCGGATTGGGGTTCACCGCATAGACTCTCGAATTTGCCGTTAGTGGCGGCAGATAGACTGGCCCGCCTCCAAGAACCGGGACGATTCCCGTCACAAAGGGCCGGAAGGTTCCACTTTGAATGAAACCGCTTCCGCCATTGGGAACGGTGATCGACATCGAGTCCCCGCCAAGGGTTGTCGAACTTCCTTGAGACGCATGAATACCAAAATTGAAACCGCCGCCTGGGCCGCGTACGCTCCAACCGGTGCTTAAGCCCGCGTTGGGATCATAGCCGCCAAACGGAGGAAACACGCCGCCACCCTGAGTAAAGTTGATCGATCCATCTGGAGTAAATTGCCCATTGGGCATGAGGCCAACGATTCCATGTCCTCGAGAATTGAGGTGGCCAGGAAAGTAAAACCCAAAATTCGTGCCGATCGATTCGTAGTAGCTGAATCCGACGTTGTGGTGATTGGCGCCGATATTGAGTTGCTGGGCGCATGCGCGGTTCGGCGCGATTCCCATCAACAGCAGGGAAAAAACGGCGCCACAAAACGCACTTTGAGCGAAATTCCTCGTTCCTAATGATCGCCGCATCTCAACGCTCCTCGTTCGAAACGGGCCGCAACTGATGAAGACCTGATTGTAGAGGTTAGTTCTCCTTCGCGTAAAGCAAATGGCCACAATCGGGGTCAGATAGGGGCCCCTTGTCACCGCTCGGCTCGCGGCTACCGTGACGGTAAGTTTTCCCTTAATCTAGACCTTCTAACTGGCTAATCCATAAACCCAAGAGGATCAAACAGATGGGCGTTTTAGTTACCCAACCAGCACCAGCATTTACCGCCGACGCAGTGATGCCCGATGGTTCATTCAAGAGCCTCAGCTTGTCAGACTACAAGGGTAAGTACGTAGTACTTTTCTTCTATCCGCTCGACTTCACTTTCGTTTGCCCAACCGAGATCATTGCATTCTCCGATCGCGCCGCCGATTTTGAGAAACTGGGCGTCCAGCTCATGTCGGTCTCCGTCGATAGCAAATTCACTCACCTAGCGTGGCGCAACACCGCCCGTACTGAAGGCGGCTTGGGTCAAATCAACTACCCAATGATTGCCGATCTGAATAAGGAAATCGCAAAATCCTACGATGTGCTCCTAGCCGGCGGTGTGGCTCTTCGAGGACTTTTCTTAATTGATCCAAAGGGAATTGTTCGTCATCAAGTTGTCAATGATCTACCGCTTGGCCGTAGCGTCGATGAAGCACTTCGCATGGTTCAGGCCCTTCAGTTTGTTGAAAAGAACGGCGAGGTTTGCCCTGCTGACTGGAAGGAAGGCGCCCGAACGATCAAGGCAACGCCGACAGACAGCAAGACTTTCTTCAAAGCCGAATACTCGAAGGCCTAAAGTCGTCGCGTTCATCTAAAAAGGGCCCGCAGTCGTTCGTGAGGCAGAAATTACGACGCAGATCCAAGAAACGAGAAGGGCCGCGATCATCGCGGCCCTTTCTTATTTTCGTTCGAATGGGTGGCGGCACACCTAAACCGTCTGGGCAATCGAATCCGGTTTGTGCATCCTTCTTCGTCTAGCGGCCTGGGGATGTGGCGAAGCCGGTACGTGTTTTTCTAAGCCAACGACGTCAATGCGAATGCCCGCTCGCTCTCCATCCTTGGCGATTTCATGGA
>JBKJSI010000475.1:0-2685 GCA_046595915.1 Pirellulaceae bacterium | reverse complement strand
CATCTTGTTCGCGCTCCTCGGCGCGGATGCGCTCTTTATCGGCTTCTTTTTTTTGCTTAGTGACCTCAACCACTTGCTCGCTGATCGCTTTGTTTTTTCCCTCCAGCTCCTTGGCATGAGCGCTTTGCAAATAGGCCAACCCTAGCGCCGCACAGAGGCCCAGCACGACACAGGCCGCCGAGGACGAGACGATCGCGGGATGTCGCCTGATCCAGCGGCGAATGCGAATGGAAAGGGGGTCGAGATAAGCGCTGATCGGCTCATCGGCGAGCCATTTTTCAATGTCCTCCGCGAATTGCACAGGCGATTCGTATCTCCGTTCTGGCTCTTTGGACATCGCTTTGATGCAAATCGCTTCCAGGGACATGGGAATGTCCGTTCTTAAGTCACGCGGCCTGCGAATTTCTCCCTTTTCTGCTTTCTGAATAATCTCCAGCTGAGTTTTTCCCTCAATTGGCAGTCGTCCCGTCAATAGTTGAAAGAGCGTTGCCCCCAGCGCATATACATCTGTCGAGGGACCAAGATCTTCCATTCTTCCCGCTGCCTGTTCCGGCGACATGTAAGCTGGCGTGCCCACTGCCGAACCGTTTAGCGTTGGAGTTAACTCGTTGCTCGAAGTTGGCTTAAGCGGCCCAAGCGAGGCATCGAATACCTCTGTTCGCCCCTTCGCTTTCGCAATTCCCCAATCAACAACAAGCGTTTCACCATATTTTCCCAGGATGATATTCCCGGGCTTTAGATCGCGATGCAAAACACCACGACTGTGTGCATACGCAACAGCATTGCAGACATCCACGAATCGGCGCAAGAGTTTTCGTAGCTCAAGCCCCGACTCTCCTTCAATGAGGCGGTTTTTGTACCTGCCATGAAATGAATCGATCGCCTCTTTGAGACTATCGCCGCGAATGAATCGCATCGCGTAAAAGGGGCGACCATCGTCATACTGCCCCAGGCCGTATACCGGGACGATTCCAGGGTGTTCAAGGCTACCGGTAATCTCGGCTTCGAGTTTGAATCGCGCTCGGCTTTCGTCATGATCTGCGAACTGTGCTTGGATTTCTTTGAGGGCGACCTCACGATTCAGCTCACCGTCCTTGGCGATGAATACTTCACCGAGGCCGCCTTTGGCGTGCAGTCGAATCGTTTGGTAGCGCAGTGCGCCTTTGTTCTGCGTTTCCCTTCCGTGTCCTTTCATCTTTGATGCAGATGCGCCGTCCGAGTGCTCGGAGAGACACGAAAGCATGGCGCTCAACTGAGCATCCGCCAAACCTTCCAGTTTCTTTCGAACGGGGCTGATTCTCGAAAGCGTCGCCAAGCTCTGTTCAGCGCTCTGACAGTGCTGGGCGAGAACTTCTTCCTCAAGCTGCCTCAGCACTGCAAGTTGACGCGATGTCAGCGCTTTTTGCTCAATCAGAATCGCTTCGATCGAACGATGCTTGTCGCTCGTCCAGGCACGGAATGCCGCAACGAGTTGGTCGTCAGAGATGAAGCCGCATTGGAGGGCGAGCAGGCCCAAGAGCAGATGTCGGTCGGATTGCATGTCGGTTCCTCGAGGTGAACCGCTATCTTATGGTAGGCAAAAACCGAGTCAAAGCGGCGGAGAAGAATTAAATTCCACGCAAAAGGCGAGGAAACTACATGCGCGCGCAAAACTTCAATTGCACTGCACAACAATGAATCACATCGACAACGCATCGACTTGGCCTCGCCAAATCTGGCGAGGCCATTCGCGTAACGCCACATCTAGTTCAGCACCGCCTCAAGCAACTCCTCCGCTCCAGCGGCGCAGCGATCCCCCAACCTCAGATACTCTCATTCACTCTGGTACATAGATTGGGGGAAGGCCACAGGGCCTTGGCCAATCCCCAATCGACAACGAGTGTTTCTCCATACTTGCCGAGCATCACATTTTGCGGCTTGAGGTCTCGGCGGAGAACACCGCGACTATGCGCATAGTGCATGACTTGGCAAACGTCTATAAACCTCGATAGCAGCTGCCTCAGCGCGATGCTCTTCTCGCCAGAAGACATCTGCGCCTTCTTGTTGTGAAATTAGCTGAGCCACTCTTAAAGGGAGTCTCCTTTGATGAACCGCATTGCGTAGTAAGGGCGACCGTTGCCATAGGTTCCTAGCCCGTAAATCGACACGATACTGGGATGTTCGAGCGCGCCGGTAATTTCCGCTTCGCGAATGAAGCGTTGGCGGCTTTCTTGGTGATCGGCGTACTCGGCCTTAATCTCCTTCAATGCAACTTCGCGATATAGTTCTTCGTCCATGGCAACCGAGACCTCGCCAAGGCCGCCTGCTGCGTGGGGGCGAAGGATGCGAAATCGCTTTTTTCCAATGTTGGCTTGAAGAAAGGGATTCACTTCAAACTGTGGCGCCAATGTCGCCAGTGAGTTTTTTCCGGTCGAGCAAACTTGCGTCAGCGAGCAACAAAGCTCCGGGTCGCCCATTTTCTCCCGTTCAGTTTTGATAAATGGCACTGGGCTCATTGTCGCCAAGCTTTTTTCGGGGTTGTTGCCATGCTTGTCGAGTTGAATGGCGGTGAGCTCGCGGAGCAGTTCGCTGGCTTGCGGCTCAAGGTGCTTTTGTTCGGCTAAGATCGACTCGATCGAGCGGCCTCGATCGGGCAACCAGATTTCAAAGGCGGCAACGAGCTGCTCTCGTGAGATAAAACCGTTC
>JBKJSI010000381.1:0-12342 GCA_046595915.1 Pirellulaceae bacterium | reverse complement strand
GTAGTCGACGTGGAAGCGAAGGACGTTCCGATCCTCGATCGCGTGGGTGATCGTGTAGGCGTGGAGCTGCTCCTGGAAGATGTCCTGGGTGGTTCGCAGGGTGGCGGCGTCGCCCTCGATCTGCCTCACGGTTGCGTTTTCCTCGAAGATCGGGGTGCCGGTAAAGCCGAAGAGCTGGGAGTTCGGGAAGAACTCCTTGATGGCCCGCTGGTTCTCGCCGAACTGGGAGCGGTGGCACTCGTCGAAGATGAAGACCATCCGCTTGTCGCGAAGCTGCTCAAGGCGCTGCTTGAAGGTCGAGCGCCCCTGGGCGACGTGCTGCCTGTTCTGCTTGCTGTTCTCGTCGAGCGCGAGGCCGAGCTTCTGGATGGTCGTAACGATGACCTTGTCCGCGTAGTCGTCGGACTGGAGACGCCGGACCAGCGCAGCGGTGTTCGTGTTCTCCTCGACGCAGTTCTCCTGGATCCGGTTGAACTCCTCGCGGGTCTGGCGGTCGAGGTCCTTGCGGTCGACGACGAAGAGGCACTTGTGGATGCTCTCGTTGGTCTTGAGGAGCGTCGCAGCCTTGAAGGAGGTGAGCGTCTTGCCTGAGCCGGTCGTGTGCCAGATGTAGCCGTTGCCCGAGTTCTCGTCGATGGAGTCGACGATGGCCCTGACGGCGTAGATCTGGTAAGGGCGCATCATCAGGAGCTTCTGCTCGCTCGCGATCAGAACCATGTACCGGCTGATCGTCTCGCCAAGGGCGCACTTGGCGAGGAACCGATCGGCGAAGTCGTCAAGGTGGGTGATCTTCGAGTTGTCATCGGCCGCGAACTGGTAGACAGGCAGGAAGCGCTCGTCGGCGTCGAAGGCGAAGTGGCGCGCGTTGTTGTTCGCGAAGTACCAGGTGTCGGTGCGATTGCTGACGATGAAGAGCTGGATGAAGCAGAGCAACGTGCGGGTGTAGCCGTTACCTGGATCGTTTTTGTACTCGACGATCTGCTCCATCGCCCGGCGAGGGTTGATGCCGAGGGTTTTCAGCTCGATTTGCGCACAGGGCACGCCGTTGATGAGGAGGATGACGTCGAAGCGGTGGTGACTGTAGTCGGTATTGATTCGCAGCTGGCTGACGACCTCGAAGCTGTTCTTGCACCAGTCGGCGATGTTGAGGAGCGTGTAGTTGAGGGGTGTGCCGTCGTCGCGGGTGAAGGCATTGCGATTGCGGAGCGTCTGAGCAGCGGCAAAGACGTCGGGGGTGACGATCTCGTCGAGAAGGCGGGCGAACTCGGCGTCGGTGAGTTTGACTTGGTTGAGCGCGTCGAATTTTTGGCGGAAGTTCTTTTCGAGCGCGGCGCGATCGCGGATGTCCGGGCGCAATTCGTATTTCAAGTCGCCTAGTTTTGCGACGAGGTCTTGCTCGAGTTGGCGTTCCGATGAAGTCATGGAAACGATGCGCCGCGATGTGAACCACGCTCGGGGATCTTCAAGTGCGGATAAGTTAACCGGTTTGAGGGCCCATTACGATGGCGGGCTACGGAGACCTGCGGTCGTGTGGGCCGCGTCGAAGACGCGGCGCTCCATCGGTTTTTTGAGGCGGGTGGATTTGTTTTCTTCGAGCGTGTGGGCTGGTTTCAAAAGGGGTCAGACCCTTTGCGAAGCCGTAAGTTGCTTCCGCGTTAATCCGTGGTTTCCAAATCCCCTCCCCCCGATCCTGTCCATCCGGAGAATCGTATCAAAACTCCCTTTCCCACCCGAGTTGCCTCTAGTAATAAAGTAGTGATAAATTACTTGCAAATGTATTGCATCTGCAACCGCGCCCGTTCTTTGCCACCAATTGCCAACGTTGCCACCAATTGCCAACGTTGCCACCAATTGCCAACGTTGCCACCGTCACCGTGAGCTTGCCACCGTTGCCACCTTGCCACCAACTGCGTCCCGCCACCAACCGCCACCATCACCGTGCGCCCGCCACCGCCGCCACCAGCCGCCAACAAGGTGCTTTCCCTCCCAGGGAAACCAAGGGAAACCAACCCCGAGAGAGGGAAAGCAGGGAAACCAGGGAAACCCCAACTTTCACTTAAACTCGCAACGTGACGAAGCACTAGCTAGAGCTTCGCCCGTAACTTTTACAGAGTAAACTCTGGCAACCCACCGCCGGAGTTCAAAATGCCCCTCGCCGCCAAATGCCTCTCCGCTCTCGTCTGCACGCTTCTCGCCTGCACTCTCGCCAGCGCCCAAATCCCCCAGCCCAAAGACGCCCCCAAACCGCTCGCGCCAGAAGAAAGCGCCAAGCAATTCAAGCTCCCACCCGGATTCAAATTAGAGCTCATCGCCAGCGAGCCGCTCATCCATGAACCAACCGGCGTCTGCTGGGACGAGCAAGGCCGATTCTTTGTCAGTGAAATGCACGGCTACAACCTCGAAGGCCAGTTCGATATCGAGGAACTCAACAAAACCGGCCAGCTCGACAAAGTCGTACGCCGCCTTCAAGCCAACGAAAAACACAAACAAGCCGCCGCCGCCGAAACCTACGGAACGATCAAACTCCTTCGTGATGCCAACAGCGACGGGCGCATGGACGAAGCAACCATCTGGGCCGATCGCTTAGAGCCCTGCCTCGGCATCTGCCCCGCTCGCGGCGGACTCATCGCCACGGGGCAAACCGAAATTGTCTACCTCGCCGATCGCGACAACGACGGCAAAGCCGAGTACCGCGAAGTCCTCTTCACCGGCTTCGCCGCCGGCGCGCTGGAGAGAACCATCAACTCACCCCAATGGGGCCCCGACAACTGGATCTACGCCGGGCGCGGCACCGGCGGCGGCCAAATCACTGGCCCCCATTTGGCCAAGCCCGTCGACATGCCCGCCACCGACTTCCGCTTCAAACCCGATGGAACCGCGATCGAACCGATCACCGGCTTCACAAAAACCATCGGCTACGCGTTCAACGAATCCGGCGACCGGTTCGTCGTCAGCACCCGCGACCCCGCAATCGGCGTCGCACCCATCGAATGGCGATATTTGAAACGCAATCCTTACATGGCGACACCCTCGCTCGAATACTCGCTAACGAGCGACTCAACAGTAAAGCCAATCAGCCAGCCCCATCCCTGGCGGCAACAACGAGCCTCCGACCCAGGCTTCGCCAAATATTACACCGACCGCTATGGCAAAGCCGAATCCGCGCCGAACGGCTATCTAACCTCCGGTTGCTCGCCGCTCATCTATCAAGATTCCGTATTGCCCGGCCTTCAAGGTCAACTCTTCACCTGCGAGCCCGCACAAAACCTGGTCTTTCGCGGCCTGCTAAAGCGCGACGGTCTCCGTACCACTCTCAATCGCGCTCCTGACGATGCACAGAATGAATTCCTCTCCTCCAGCGATTCCTGGTTTCACGCCATCGCCCTCTCGCATGCGCCAGACGGCACGATTTATGTGATCGACTTCTATCGCGAAATCATCGAAGACTACTCAGCGATTCCCCGCTATCTGCAACAGCAATATGAACTCGACCACGGCAAAGATCGCGGGCGCATTTGGCGGTTGACTCACGAGCAAGTCCAAAAGACCACCAGCAGCGATTTGAACATGGCCAGCTTGAGCAACAAACAACTCGTAGCCGAAGCCGCCAGCCCGCTCCTCTGGAGAAGAACCACCGCGCGAAGGCTCATTCTGGAGCGACATGACAGGGAGTTCGTATCGCTGTTACAGAAAGAGCTTCAGCAATCGCAAAGCTCAGCTGCCAGCCAAAATCTATTTCACACACTATCAGGACTGCAAATTGGCGCAGACGATGTCTTTCTTGCACTCCGCCATCCCGATCCCATGGTGCGACGCCAAGGCCTATGGAATGCCGAGCCATTTCTTGGAGGAGAACCGGCTATGCTCGCACTGGCAATTCAACTAACAGAAGACGCCGATTCACGAGTCCGTCTACAAGCCGCGTTGTCACTCGGAGAACTCGACGGAGATCGGGCCCTCGACGTCCTAGCAAAACTCGCCGCCGAACAAGGCGATGATCCCTGGTTCGCCACCGCGATCATTAGCGGCGCCTCCAAGTCCGCCGACCGCCTCGTCGACAAACTGATTCCTGCCAATGCCACAACCACACTCACCGCCGGCGCCTCAGCCATTTTGCGCAACCTCGCCGCAACCATCGGCGCCGCCCGAAATGAAGACCAGCTCGCGGCCCTCCTAACGAAGTGCGCATCCCTCAGCGACGCGCAGCAGGAAATTCGAAACAGCCTACTAGAGGGTCTCGCCGACGGACTCAAACGCGCGAAGAAGGAAACCTTCACGACCACCACCGGCCGCACCGCATTGAGCCAATTACTTCTGCACCCGCGAGATACTGTTCGCACTAGTGCAATCCAACTCGCCGGTCTACTCGGCTTCACTGATTCGCCAGAAATGAAGTCCATCCTCAAAGACGCTCTTCGCGCTGCGTTAGACGCCAAGCAAAACTCCGCCGCGCGAGTCGCCGCGCTCAAACTTCTCCGCGCCGCTGCCGACGCTGAAACCATCGCGCAAGCTTTACCACTGGTTGCCTCGCGCGAGCCCCTCGAAGTCCAACTCGCCGCCATCGAAGCAGTCGGCGCATCGGCCGATGCCTCGCTCAGCGACAAATTGATCGCACGTTTCGCGGGCCTCTCTCCCAGCGCCCAAAGCGCCATTCTCGACCTCCTCTTCGCTCGCAAAGATCGCATCGTCCGCCTGGTATCCGCCCTCGAAGAGAACCGCCTCGCACCGGCGGACCTTCCTTCTCTCCGCCGAGCACAACTTCTCGAACACTCTGACATCAAACTACGAGAGCGAGCTAAAGCGGTCTTGGCGAAGGCGCCCTCGGTAGACCGCCAACAAATCATCACCAAGTACCAAGCCGCGCTCGCCGGCGAACACGATCTGAAAAAAGGCAAAGTCGCCTTCGAAAAGCACTGTGCTAAGTGCCACCAACTCGGCAAGACAGGCGCATCCGTCGGCCCCGATCTCGACTCTGTTCGCTCCCGCCCCATGGAGTCATTGCTGCTGGACGTGCTCGATCCTAGCGGCGTCGTCAATCCAAAATTCCGAACTTACAACGTCGTCACCCAAGATGGCCGCGTCCTCACCGGCCTCTTGCTCGATGAATCGGCCACGACGATCACCCTCGCCCGCGAAAAAGACCAGCGTGACGTCATCCTCCGCATCGACATCGAAGAAATCCGCGCCTCGGCCAAATCGCTGATGCCGGAAGATCTTGAAAAATCGGTGACGCCGCAGGAACTCGCTAATCTCCTCGCCTACCTCCGTGATCAAGCACCCACGGTCGTCAATTCGATCATCCTCTTCGACGACGACGCCTCATTCCCTTCGCAACTCAAGGATGGCGACGCCGAAGCCAAACTCGACTTCGAATCAAAACGCTTCGGCCTCGCCTCGCTGCACGTCACCTCCGGCCAGCGATCATCACCCACCCTGCCCAACTGGAAATTCTCGATCGTCGAGAAGCCAGCTGCTGAAAACGAATTCCGTTACCTCCGCTTCGCTTGGAAGGCCTCCGGAGCGGGGGCCATGTTCGAATTCGCCGCGAGCAATCAGTGGCCGCCCGCGAACAAGCCTTTGCGCAGGTACTACAGCGGCAAGAACACCACCAAATGGGCCGCCACTCTCGTCTCCTCTGATCCCCCCAAGGAATGGACCGTTGTCACCGTCGACCTCTGGAAAGACTTCGGCCCCTTCACCCTCACTGGCATCGCCCCCACGGCCCTCGGCGGCGACGCCTGGTTTGATCGCATTGAGCTTCTCAAGTCGCTGGAGTGATCTGATCTCATACCCAGTCGAGGGGCTGTGAGGCCGTAATTCCTCGCGGTGAAGTTGGTGGCAAGGTGGCAACGGTGGCAAGCTCTCGGTGACGTTGGCAATGGTGGCAGTTGGTGGCAGGCTTGTTTCCTAAATGATGGAAAGTTAGCTAAGATATTGTCATTTATTTGCGCCGTAAAACGCGCGCTTCCAATTTCTTGATGGTCTCCCCAAATTCCCTTCGCAATGCCGACCAATGTGCGACCGATTTTTCGCCTGACGATTTTGCGTAGCTTAGCATCGGTTCTTCCGCAGCGACGAATTCTGCGGCGACGTCGGCCAGCTCATTTGCAATTTCGATCGGGATTTTCGCTACGCCGTTGGCGTCTGCGTGTAAAAGGTCGCCGGTTTGCAGCGTCATGCCGCCGATTCGCACGGGGAGTCCCAGATGCAACAAGTGACAATAACCGTGTGAGCAAATGGCGCCGCTGGTGAAGACGGGGAATTTGAGCGCCCTCACTTGTTCGAGGTCTCGACCGGCGCCGCTCGTGATGAGCCCTGCGGCACCGAAGGCTTTGTAAGTGGAGCACATGACCTCGCCGAATACCGCCGAGACGGCTGGGTCGTCGAGGTCTTGAATCGCCACCATTGCTGGCCCCGGCAATTCCTCAAACTGCAAAAGCTGGGCCTCGATCGATGTATAAGCATCGCCGCCTATCGGCGGCGCATCGGACCGAAACGAAGCTGTCGCGGCATAACCAATCACTGGAGCCATCTCAGGAAAGTTGGCTCGAATCCGCGCATCCATGAATCCTCGGTTGCGAGGGATCACCCCAAACAACTCAATTGCATTGCAAATCGTCGGCGTATCGAACTGTGTGAGTTTTGCCAATTCCTTTGGATCTATCGCCATGTCGCGCCTCGCGTACAAGAGTATCGTTCACGCAACATTCTGACTGATAGCAGGCGAAACAACATAGCGCACGAAAAAAGCCGCATCTGTTCGATGCGGCTCATTCGTTTATCTCTAAGGACGATTGCCTTGCGAGCTTATTCGCGAGGCATGATCACGCCGGAAAGACCGGAGTAATCTCGGCGATCTTCCTGGTGCCAAAGTGGTTGCCCTTGCTCGACGCGGCGACGCAGGATTTCAATCTTTTCCGGCGAGCCCGCGGGCGCATCGGTAGGATCGAAGCCATCTTGTTCTAGTTCGGGCAAGAAGTCTTCGTCGTGCCCATACTTCAAAATGGCTTCAAAAACATTGCGAATCTTACTGGACATTGAATTTCCCCCCTCGACTGGACTGTGAATCAATAAACACGTGTTTGATTTGGAATAGCGCTTCTACAAAGCGATCAACTGAGCGGATGGACGGCGGATCAATAAGTTTCCGCACAAAAGCAAAATCATGAACTGGTTAGAGTTCAAAGACGCTCGGCGACCCATCGTTTGACAGCACGCCATTTTTGAAGTGGCGAACCGTCCCAACCCTAGCAGGACAAGCACGATGGTCGCGGTCTTGGACTTCGTGAGCTTTCCGTGAAGGACCGATGCATTATTCCCGCTTCCAGCACAATGTCAAGTTTTTTGCCTTTGCCGAATTCCAGAATTGTGGAATTCCGCAGGATCGATTTCCGAAAACGGACGACCAAAAACTGACATTTCGCTGTAAAACAGCGGTTCCAGCATCGTAGCGAACCCGCCTCATCGACAGGTTTTCCACTGTCATAAGTCCGCCCCTACAACCGGAATCCCTGCATTAGTGTCGCTTAACCCGCCATTAGGCATATTTGGCAAGCTTTCGCCACCCGCCAAATCTTCACATTATGCGGGGCAACAAAACGCGCCCGGTGTCTCGAAAATCTTAGGCGATCGGCGACGATGTTTCCAAGAAATTTTTTCCCTTTTGGACATGAAATTCATGTGGACCCAGCGATCATTTCAAATCTCGCCAAAACGTCGCGGCTTTCATCTGATTACTCAAGAAGTCATTGCGGCCGCGAGCGAACTTTCGCGCGTTCAAATAGGCATTCTCCACCTATTTATTCAGCACACCTCCGCCTCCCTCACGATCAATGAAAACGCCGACGCCGATGTCCGTCGCGATATGGAAATGGCGATGAACAAAGTCGCGCCCGAATCATGGCCCTATGTCCACACGATCGAAGGCCCGGACGATATGCCGGCCCATCTCAAAGCCTCGATGATGGGCAGCTCCGTATCGATTCCGATTCGAAACGGCAAATTGCTGCTGGGAACCTGGCAAGGCATTTACCTCGGCGAACATCGCGACGAGGCCGGCCCGCGCTCATTCGTGGTCACGATCCACGGCGAGTAACTACCGCACCGCCAGGGAACCCACCGAAAGCCGCCGCAGGTCATCTAAGAAACACTCTACTAGCGTCGCTTGATTGGCATTCGCGTCGATCTGCAACCGCGCATCGAGACATCGATCTAGTAAATCGGTCAACATTTCCGGGTCAACCGCCGCCGGAGGCGCCTTACGCAGCATCCCGCGCAGTTCATCGTCATCGGCTTCCTGCCGCAGCGCCGCGCCGAACCATTGTTCCGCAAACGCAATGACGAGGCGTAGTCGCTCTCGCTTGTAGACGCCTTCTTTCCCCGCTTCATCGACAAACGTGATCACCTGCTTAGCCCATGCCGGCACATCAAGCGTCGGGCGCACTAGCTCCATCAAAAACCCGCCCCGAAACTCCCGCACCGCTTCATCGAGCATCTGCCGCGCGGCCTCTAAATTGCCGCCTGCCAGCGATGCAGCCGCCTCGGCCTCGCTCGGAGTCGCCGCATCGCCGTTTTTCAGCAACAGCTGGGCGACCTGGGCATTCGTCAGCCGATCAAATCGCACAATCCGCGAGCGAGATCGAATCGTGGGCAATTGCCGCTGTTCATTCGTGCCGAGCAGAATGAGCACCGCATTGGGCGGCGGCTCTTCCAGCGTCTTCAGTAAACAATTCGCCGCTTCCTGCTGCAAATAGTCGGCGTCATCCAAAATTGCAAACTTCCGCCCGCCATAATAAGGCTTCAATGAAAGCCGATGGCAAAGCCCTTCTCGCAGCCGATGCTCCCGGTCGCCAATCAACAGCTCAATCGGCAACGATGACTTATCCGCCGGTTTGCAAACATAGTCGACATCGGGATGCGCCCCTGCAAGCGACTGTGTACAGGATGGACAAGTACCACATGCATCCAGATGATTTGCCCCCGCCGCATTTTGACAAAGTAAGGCCTGCGCCAATTTGAGCGCAAAGGTACGTTTCCCAACACCTGCAGGTCCAACAAACAAAAACGTCCCCGCGAGCCGCCCGCGCTGATGTGCGAGGCGGAATCGTTCAAGAACGTGCGCGTTGCCTAAAAAATCTTGCCAGACCATTTTTCTTCCTCAGGCCGTGAGCATTAGCGACGGGAATGCTGTTTTACTCAAACAAGAATGCCGCTTTCACCGTTGCGGAAATACTGATTTGCCCGACAGAAAATCCGCCTTCGTCGCCGCTATAGGATTGACTGCCACTTCCTCCTCCCGGCCCACCCATCACGTTAGAGAGATAGCCGCGATTTCCGAAGTATACATTGCCTCCTTCATCGACCGCTTCGACTTGATAGACCTTACCGCGCTTGACCTCCAATTCAGCCGCCAAAGCATCCGCCTTATCTTTAGCGGCCTTGACTGCCATCGCGCGAGCCTGCACTCGCAAGTTCTTAAAATTGGAATGTCGAAAAGTAATTCCCTCTACCGAATTGACCCCAACGCCCAACAGACCCGTCACGATTGACTCGAACCATTCCACTTTCTTGACGACGACCTCAATCGACTTAGTCGCAGTGTAGTAAATAGGCTTCGTCGGGCCTTTCACGTTGTCGTAGTAAGGATACACGCCAAGATAGTCCGTCTTGATATCCTCATCCTTCATTCCTTTGGACTTTAAAAACTCGATCGCCTTCGCTGCAATCACATCATTTGCTTTTTTCGCCTCAACCAAGGTTTCATGTCGAGTTTGGACCGACGCACGAAGCACCACCTCATCCGGCGCAACCTTAATCTCCGCCGTCCCGGTCACGCTAATGAGCGGCGGCGAGACGGTTTGGGCTACTGCCTGATGAATGCCTAAGAGGCAAATGAAGGCTGCAATGAGGTAGCGCACGCAAGAGCTCCGAAGAGAAATGTGAGGAAAAGGGCCACGTCGCACCACCAAATCCTAATAAACCCATGGCGTCATTTGTGTAACCACTTTGTCAGTCGCGATTGCAGATCCTCGAAGATCGCGTCCTCGGTTCGATTGGCGTCGACGATTTCGATTCGTCCGGTTTGTCGGGCGGCTTCTTTCAAAAAACCTTGGCGGACGCTTTCCATATAGGCAACGCCGCGTTGTTCCATTCGGTCGAGGCCTCGCTTGAGTCGGGAAAAAGCGATCTCGGCGGGGAGATCAAGGACGAAGTAGCAGTCGGGGTGAACGCCATTCACCGCGGCCTCGCCCACTTGCCAGAGCAGTTCCCGGGGGAGGCCGCCGGCGTGGCCTTGGTAGACGACATTGGCCAAGAGGAACCGGTCGCAGAGGATCGTTTTGCCCTGAGCAATCGCGGGCGAGAGGACTTCACTTACGAGCTGCGCCCGGGCGGTCATGTAGAGGAGCATTTCGGTGCGTGGGGCGATCTGCTCTTTCGATTCAAGCAAGATCTTTCGCAAGGCGTCGCCAATCGCCGTGCTGCCTGGGTCGCGGCAGGTCACAAGTTCTGTGCCTTGCGATTTCAGCCACTCTGCAAGTCGCTTCAGCTGCGTCGATTTACCCGCGCCGTCGATTCCATCTAAGCAAAAGAAAGGCATACCGCTTTTCGACCAAAGGGGAGGGATGAATTTCCCCTATGGTAACGCACGGCAGGCACTCTTGGATCGACTACCGTTTTGTCGCCGTAGGACCCCGGTTTCCGGCCGTCTTGATTGTCGTTGGCTTTGCGCCCATCGACTTCGGTGCGGCAGGGGCCGTTAGGTCGTTTCCATCCCAAGAGACCTTCTTGCCAGTTTGACGAGTCACATTGGTCTGGGCCGGAGCATTCAGCGAACCCGAGTTCTGTTTTACACCCGTGCCGATCGGCTGCTCGATTCGCATGCCCGCGGAATTGCCGCCGTTAGCTGGCTTCACCGCAGGCGGGGCTTCGGGGGCGACGCCTGGCTTTTCAGCGGGCACGGGTTCCAAGTTGCCTGCTGGGGCTGGCGCCTCTTCCACCGGCGTCGTCGATTCGATGATCGTTTCACCCGGCATCACTTCTTCCATCACTTCCCCTTCCGACATCGTTCCTTCGGCATTTTGAGGTGCGTCGCCTTGGCTCACGACATTCGGTCGAGTCCAGCCGTAGTTGAAGACCGTGGCAGCGCCACGGCGGCGAGCCTGGCCTTCGGCATCCCAGTAAGCCTTCGATGGCCATGGGCCTTCCGCGAGGAGGACGTTGTCGTAGTCGAGGAGCGTTCCCTTGCGATAGTGAACTTCGGCGATCGCTTTGTTGTAGTTGATCAGGTTGCGGTAGTATTCGAGCTGAGCTTGAGCACGGCGACGCTGAGCATCGAGCACGAGATCGAGCGTTGCCAAATCGTTATCGTAGATGAGCCATACGGTTTCGACTTCTTGCTGGGTCGCCGTCCAGCGGTTGAAGTTGGTCTTGGCGAGTTCATAAGAGGCATCGAGCGTGCCCACGGTGGTCGACAAGTTATGTGTAAGGGTTAGCTCCATGTCTTCGAGCTTGGCATGCTCATTGGCCAAGTTGAGTTCAGCATTGCGAACCCCGGCCAATTGCCGACGGGCGCCAAACGCGGGCGGCGTGAACTCCACGCCTAACCGTGCTTCTTGGAAATCGCCTTGAGTCAAGCTGTCATAGGCATAGGAGCCGACCGCTGGGAAATCGAGGCCGTTGCGAGGGCCAATCAGCTTGTCGCCGAGGCCGAGCCATCGATACAGGGCGACCACATTGAGCTGAGGAAGGAGCAAGTTGCGGGCGGCAATAATCTGCAATTCACGCTGCTTGATTCGCCATCGTTGACGGCGAAGTTCAGGGCTGCGAGTGAGGCCTTCTTCTTGCAGGGTGTACCAATCAAAATCGACTAGGGCCGTGGTGGGCTCTTCAATCGGGCGAATGAGGCGTTGATCGGTGGGAGTCAACCCCATTTGGTAGCGGAGATTGCGTTCGGCGTCTTGAAGCGACTTGAGCGCCTGTTGAACTTGTGCTTGAAAGAAATAGTATTGTTCTTGGGCCTGGGAACGCTTTTGCAAATCTTCGCTATCGCCGCGGAACTTGAGGTCAACAATTTGCCAAGTGGCATGAGCCGCATCGCGACCGAGCTTGGCCGTTTCGAGTTGGCGATAGGCAATTGCCAAGTCCCAATAGGCCAGTTCGGTGTTGTAGCAAAGGTCACGCACGGCGGCCTCGAAATCGGCTAGGCCGACGTCGGTTCGAATGCGGGCCAAAGTAATCGGGATGCCATTGATTTGAGTGCCTCGTCCTTGCAACAAAGGTTGTGTCCATTCAGCTTCATATGCCGTGTACCAGTCGCTAGGCAAAACTCGAAAAGTGTTTGGC
>JBKJSI010000352.1:0-3440 GCA_046595915.1 Pirellulaceae bacterium | reverse complement strand
TCGCACTCTCGCTTCCCGTGCTCCTTTTTCTGTTGGGCTATAGCTATGCCAAGCGATTTACTTCGCTGGCCCATTTTTGGCTCGGCGGCGCGCTCATGGCCGCACCGGTCTGCGCCTGGATCGCACTGCGCGGACAGATCCTGCTCCAGGTTCCGCTCGACATCCTCCCAGCCCTCTTACTCGGCCTCAGCGTTTTCCTCTGGGTGTCCGGCTTTGATCTGATTTATGCCTGCCAAGATGCAGATTTCGACAAAAACGCCAAACTTTGGAGCGTCCCCGCCCGCTACGGCGTCCCTTTTTCGCTGCGGCTGGCCGCCTTTTGCCATTTCCTCTTATTGGGCGTCTTGGCCGGGCTCCCCTTCCTTTGTCCCCAGCTGAAGCTTGGTGTTATCTATCTGGTCACGGTCGGCTGCGTGGCGATCCTACTCACTTACGAACACGCGATCGTCCGCCCCTCGGACCTGACTCGGGTGAATGTCGCTTTCTTTAACGTCAATGCTGTCATCAGTTTAGGGCTTTTTCTCGCCACTTCGATCGATTTGTTGTGGTAACGAATCATTCTGGCGGAACCCCTCGCTAAGCCTTGATTTTCCAACGCCTTACCGCGGCTCGGTTGAGGTCGCATTTGGGCTTGAAAAACCGCCGCCTCATGACACAATACGCGGTTTCGCCATGACCCAAGGTCAGCCGGCGCTTTAACGTATTGTCGCGAAACACCTTGTGGCTTTGGAGACGATTCGACACGCTCGAATTGTCCCGCCCAAGGAAGAAGGCGAAGAGAAGGATTGCCTGAATGTCCGATTTTTTAACGACCGAAAAACGCGAAGGCGCCGGCACCCGCGAAGCCAAGCAAGTGCGTTCGACCGGTAGAGTGCCTGTCGTTCTCTACGGCCACAAAGAAGCCAATGCGTTCCTCTCAGTCACTCACGATGAGATCATGGCGGTCCTCAAGCACGGCGGCAAAGTCGTCGACCTGAAGGGCGCCGTCAGCGAAAAGGCGATGGTTCGCGAAGTTCAGTGGGACACCTACGGCAAGGAAGTGTTGCACGTCGATCTCGCGCGCGTTTCCGCTACCGAAGTGGTGAAAGCCACCGTCTCGATCGAGCTGCGCGGCACCGCTGCTGGCCAAAAGTCAGGCGGACACATCGAATTCATCCGTCACGAAATTGATATCAAGTGCCCGGTCTTAAGTGTGCCGGACAAAATCGTCCTCAATATCACGGCTTTGGAACTTGACGGCCACATTTACGCCAAGGACGTGCCGCTGCCGCAAGGCGCGACGCTCGTCACCACCGGCGAAACCTTGGTGCTGCAGTGCGTTGCCGCCAAGATCGTCGATGATGGTCCTCTCGGTGGCAATGTTGCCGAGCCAGAAGTCATTAAGAAAGCCAAAGAAGAGAAGGAAGATGCTAAGGGTTAATTCCTTAGAAGTCCTCCGCTTGGCAACTTAACCCAGGTTGAGTTAGCCAATGTTGATCTCGCCAGTGTTGAGGCCAATCGCGCCATGAAAATGATCGTGGGCCTCGGAAACCCTGGTAAGAAATACGAAAAAACAAGACATAACATCGGTTTTGAACTGGTCGAACGATTGGCCGCGGCCTGGGCCGCCCAACCGCCGCGAGTTCGAAACAAGGGGGAAGTGGCCGAAGCCACTTTCGGGCCGGAAAAACTCCTGCTCGTCAAACCTCAAACGTTCATGAACCTTAGTGGAGAATCAGTCCAGCCCCTCCGGGACTTTCACAAAATCGACAATCGCGACATCCTGGTCGTCTGCGATGATTTGAGCCTTGCCGTGGGACAGCTTCGTCTCCGAGCGAGCGGCTCGTCAGGCGGACAAAAAGGCCTAGCCGACATCCTTACGAGATTGGGAACTCAAGAAGTGCCCCGCTTGCGAATCGGAATCGGCGCCACGCCTTCGGGATGGGATGCCGCCGACTATGTTCTTTCACGGTATAACTCCGAGGATCGAGTCGAAGTCGACATCGCACTGGTCAGGGCGCAGGAAGCAATCGAGTTTTGGGTCTGCGAAGGAATCGACAAAGCAATGAGTCGATTCAATGCCGGCCCCATGAAGCCCGATGCACTGAAATCCACCGAAAAAAAATCCAATTCAAACCGAGTTGCTCAAAAGCCAGTTGCCGTCACCAATCCCGACGCCAAGGCCGATGACAGCCCACAAACGACTCCACCACCAAACTAACCGTACACCACCCATAATCGCCGCCAATACAAAGATAGAACTGTCAGGAGATTGACTTTGGCCATTCATAACTACGAGACGCTCTTCATTCTCGATTCGAACAAGTATGTCCGCGACACCAACGGCGTCTCGATGAGCCTACCTCAAATGGTGGAAAAGCTCGGCGGCGAAGTGCTGCTGAGCCGCATGTGGAACGAGCAGAAACTCGCTTTCCCCATCGATGGCCACAAGAAGGGCACTTACTGGATCATGTACTTCAAGCTCGAGTCGACCAAAATCACCGAACTCGAGCGTGCCTGCCAACTCAATGAACCCGTGCTGCGTCAATTGACTGTCCGAATCGATCCCAAGCTCATCGACCTGCTCGTCGCGAACGCCAAGGGCGGAAAAGCCAAGCCCGTGACGCCTAAGCTCGATCCGGTTGCGGCAATCGTCGGCGAGATCCCCCAAGATCTCAATCCGCTGGATTGATGTCCCTTGAACTTCAATTAGTGAACCACGAACAAGCAGGTCTTCGTCGTATTCCCATCAACCTAGTATTTGGGCGAACTTGACGGAGAAACATCCATGGCAGCCAGTTACAACCGCGTCATCCTGATCGGCAACCTCACCCGCGATGTCGAGATCAAGTATCTCCAGAGCGGCATGGCCGTGACCGAAATCGGCCTCGCGGTCAACGATCGTCGCAAGAATCAGCAAGGCGAATGGATCGATGAAACCACCTTCGTCGATGTAACCCTCTGGGGCCGCACCGCCGAAGTCGCAGGCGAATACCTCAGCAAAGGTGCGCCCGTCTTCATCGAAGGGCGCCTCAAGCTCGATCAATGGGAAGCCGAGGGCCAAAAGCGATCCAAGCTGCGAGTGGTCGGCGAAAAACTACAACTCATCGGCGCCAAAGGCGGCGGTGGTGGTGAAGGTGGCGGCGGTGGCGGCGGACGCTCCTCCGGCAAGTCTGGCGGCTCCTACTCCCGCGGTGCAGGAGGCGGTAGCGGTGGTGGTGGCGATTACGGCCAAGGCGGCGACGATGGCCCAGCGCCAACTCGCTCAAGCCGTCCTCCACAAATGGACCACGTCGAAGACGACATTCCGTTTTAGCCCGCTCTGAGCACAAGATTCAAAGTAGCCGAAGTCGTAAGACTTCTTAAATCAACAAGCCAACACAGAACAACAATCAGCGAAATAGGACACGATCATGGCGAACCTCAGGACACGACGCTTGGCGTCCCAATCGATCTTCAAG
>JBKJSI010000023.1:0-5126 GCA_046595915.1 Pirellulaceae bacterium | reverse complement strand
TCCACCCCGCCCGAGCCCCACAAACCCCGCCGAACGATTTCGTAAGATCGCCGCCGCGCGAATTGCCCGCGCCCGATCAAAAGTCACGCCAAAATAACTACTTCCCGAACCACTCATCTGATGCGCAAGCAGCCCCGCACCCTCAAACAAACCCGGCAATTCCCCCAGCCGAGGCTCAATCTCCATCGCCGGCGTCCAAAGTCGATTGACAAACTGGCCCGCCAATGCCATTTCGTCGCGATTTCGTAAGGCTAGAAGTAAGCCATCAACGCTCCTCGGCTCCGTGGGAACCTGACACCGCGCATAGACTTTCGGAGTCGAAAGCCCAAACGCCGGTCGCAAAATCACCACCCAAATTGGGAACAAGTCTTTGACCGGCTCAATAATCTCCCCGCGCCCGCGACACACCGCGTAGCCACCATGCAAAAAAAACGGCACATCACTGCCGAGCTTCGCCCCAATTTCCGAAAGCCGATCAATCGAAAGCCCCAGCCCCCAAAACTGATTCCCCGCAAGCAACGCAGCCGCTGCATCACTAGAAGCACCACCCAACCCAGCCTCGGCCGGAATGCGTTTGATAAGCGTGACCGCAACACCCTCCGTCACGCCACATTCTTCCCTCAGGAGTTCCAAAGCGCGAAACACAAGGTTCTGTTCCGGCGGCGGAAGAACTCCAAACGAAGCCGCGAAAACCGAATTCTGATTCGCAACCAACCCATCCGCCCACCGAGCATCAAGCGTGATCGCCTCGGCCAAAGACTCCAGCGGCGGTGCGATCACCAGCTCATCACACAAATCGACCGACGCCATCAGCGTCTCGAGCTCATGAAATCCATCAGGACGTTTCGCGAGCAGCTCGAGAAACAGATTGACCTTGGCCGGAGCGGAGAGACGAATTGCTTGCCGCCCGGCCATAGTTCACCATGCATTTCTGGAAGTGTTACGACTGTGGCGCGGTCGGAGGCGTTTCAGGCTCCGTCTCGACCGTCTCCTCTTCCTTCGGCACTCTCACCACCGCGATCAGTGTATCCCCCTCATCGAGCCCCATGACTCGAACGCCCTGCGTATTGCGGCCAATGATGCTGACATCCTTCGCATTGATCCGCTGCAACTTCCCGCGGCCGGTCATCATGAGTAGGCCATCGTCATCGGTCACCGAAACGATGCTCACAACCTTGCCATTTCGTGCGGTCGTCTTGATATCGCGAACACCCTTACCGCCGCGTCGCTGAGTGCGATAACGCTGCCCCGATGGCCCCTCGTCATCGCCTTCCTCCTCGCCAGCATCCTCCGGCTCTGGCGGCAACTCATCTGGAACCTCTTCATCGGTCACTTCGCCAGTCGCCATCACTTCAGGCGCTACTTCAGAAATTGGCGCGTTCGGGCCAAACGTCGTCCGCTTGCCATAACCCTTCTCACAAACCGTCAGCAGCGTCGCCTCTGGATTGGCGACCACCATCCCCACAAGCACATCATCCTTCCGCAGCGAAACTCCCTTCACGCCCGAGGTATTTCGCCCCATCGGCCGCGCATCCGCTTCACTAAAGCGAATCGCCATACCCGTGGCCGTCGAGAGCACCACCTCATCGCCCGGCTTCGTCACGACCACATCGACCAGTTCATCATCATCCTTGAGCTTGATCGCAATGATCCCGCCCTTCTTCGGACGGCTATAAGCCTCCAGCGGCGTCTTCTTCACGAGGCCCTTCTTCGTGGCCATCATCAAAAAATGCCCCGGCAAATTGAAATTGCGCACCGGAATACAGTCCGCAATCGTCTCACCCTCATCGAGACTGAGCAGATTCACAATCGCCCGCCCCCGCGCATCACGCGCCAGCTGCGGCAGCCCATAAACCTTTTGCCAAAACACCGACCCATGTGTCGTGAAAAATAACAAATAATCGTGCGTACTCGCCACGAACAGATGCGCGATCGGATCCTCTTCTTCTGACTTCGCTCCAGCAACTCCCTTACCGCCCCGTTTTTGAGCCCGATAAGTGCTCGAAGGCGTTCGCTTGATATACCCGCGATGGCTGATCGAGACGACCATGTTCTCTTCCTCGATCAGATCCTCCATATCGATCGAGCCGAGCTCTTCACCCGTAATCTCCGTCCGTCGCTTATCACCAAACTTATCGCGAATCATCTCCGTATCTTCGCGAATGATCGCCAGCACATTCCCGCGATCCGCCAAGAGCCGCAAATACTCCGTGATCTCCGTCAAGAGCTCCGCATGCTCGCCGCCGAGCCGCTCCTGCTCAAGATTCACGAGTTGTCCCAGCGTCATGCGCAAAATCGCATCCGCCTGCACCGCGGTAAGCGTATAGCCATCCGCCGCGCCACGTTCCTCCTGAAACTGCTTAAACCCATTGTCGCCAATCGCCCGCTGCAGCATCGCCGCGGGGCACTCCACGAGCATGATGCCCGCTTTCGCTTCCGCCTGCGTCTTCGACGCCCGAATAATGCGAATAATCTCGTCAATATTCGCCAGCGCGATCAAAAGACCTTCAACCGTATGCTTCCGCTGCCGCGATTTCGCCAGCAAAAACTCCGTCCGCCGCCGAATGACATTCACTCGATGCCGGATAAACTCCTCGAGCATCTGCTTGAGGCTCAGCTCGCGCGGCTTCCCATCCACCAGCGCCAGCATGATCAGCGACACCGAATCTTGCAGCGGCGAGAACTGATAGAGCTGATTGAGCACCACCTCCGGATCGGCATCGCGCTTCAGCTCGATCACAATCCGCACCGGTTCGCTCAGATCGCTCTCATCGCGAACATCGGTAATCCCCTTGATCCGATCTTCATTTACGAGCTCAGCAATCCGCTCGATCACCCGATCGCGAAACTGCTGATACGGAATCTCCGAAACAATAATCCGCGACTTCCCTTTCTTCCCTTCTTCAATCGTTGCCTTCGCCCGCAGAATCGTATTACCGCGCCCCGTCATATACCCGCGACGAATCCCCGATCGTCCGCATAGTGTGCCGCCCGTAGGAAAGTCCGGCCCCGGCACAATTTCCATCAGCTCGTCGATCGAAACATTCGGCTCATCGATCACCTTAATGACCGCGTCGCAGATCTCGCGCAAGTTATGCGGCGGAATCGACGTCGCCATGCCGACCGCGATCCCCTGCGTCCCATTCACCAGCAAATTCGGAAACTTCGAAGGCAGCACCGTCGGCTCGGTGCGAGTCTCGTCATACGTCGGCACATAGTCGACCGTATCGAGCTTCAGATCTTCCAGCAGCATCGAAGCGAAAGCCGAAAGCCGCGCCTCCGTATATCGCATTGCTGCCGGAGGCAAACCCGCAATCGACCCAAAGTTCCCCTGCTTGTCGATCAACGTATGCCGCATGTTCCAATCTTGAGCCATGCGCACGAGCGTCGGGTAAATCACGCTCTCACCGTGCGGGTGATAATTACCGCTAGTGTCGCCCGAGATCTTCGCGCACTTCACGCGACCCGAGGTCGGCGAAAGACCCAAGTCATTCATCGCCACCAAAATCCGCCGCTGCGAAGGTTTCAAACCATCGCGCACATCAGGCAGTGCCCGGCTAACGATCACGCTCATGGCATAAGTGAGGTAGCTCTGCTTCAGCTCATCCTCAATCGCCAAATCAATCAACTGGCCCCCTTCATCACCGGGGTTTGGCACTCCGGGAGGATTCACATTCCCGCCATCGCCCCCTCCAGAACCACCACTCGAATTGCCGCCTAAACCGCCCACACCGGGCCCTTTTGCATCCGTCGACAAGCTAACTCCCTTACCCGCAAAACGGGCGCAAAACCGCTGGCCAATCAATGGAGCGAATGTACCAGTTTTAGGCCCATTTCACAATCGCCCAAGCCTTCCTGTGCGACTCCATAAGCTCTAGCTCTTTAACGACTTACGTCATGCGGCCGCGACGGTCTCCTTCCCAATTCAAACGCCGCAAAAATCGTGGCGCCGTCGCTCCGCCGACGGCACGCATTCAAGACCGCCTCCAAACCACAAATGGCATTTGAACCCAAAACGGTTAGCCCGGGTTGGTTGTACTCAACAACCTGGGCGGCCCAGCCGCAAGAAGCATCAAAACCAACCCAGAAGAAAGGCCCCCCTACCTCCGTGTCCCTGTGCCTCCGTGTGAGTCACATTTTCTCCCCCCCCCCATTCCGCGTTTCCGCCCTTCCGCGATCCTCTCCTCCCGCATCTGCCTCCCTTATCCGCGTTGATCCGTGTTCATCTCTGCTTCCCCGCATTTCCCTGTGCCCTCTGTACCTCTGTGTTTCAAAAATATTTTAAAAAATAGTGCACCAAATGGCGCCACCTCTTTCGTAAGATTCAATCGTGCCCCGAGACAAGTCCGCTTCCCCCATTCTTCCCCTCCGTGCCTTTGTGCCTCCGTGAGGAATAGCAATGAACCCAATCCTGTCCCACGCCCTCTGCCAAACGCTCCTGCACCACGGAAGTGGTGAAGACGACGTTACGCAGTTATCGGTCGGCCGACAGGAGTTCAAAGAAGCCTATTACGCAGTAGAAAAACAGATCCCCGGCATCACGCTCGACTTCGAAAAACTAGCCCAAAAAGACCCAATAGAATCCGACCCCCTCATCGCCCAAGGCAACCTATCGATCCTCCGCCTAGACGATTTGTATCGAGAAACTTTCCAAGCCTGGCGCAACTATTCCCAAGGCCAAGACCTAGCCTCAAACAAAAGAACAATCAAACCCGGCTCCGTAGAACACCGCACCGACAGAACCGAAAAAACCGAGATCGTAACGAAACAAACCACCCCCGACGCCACCCTAATCAACCAAGCCGTCAACATCGTCTTAGCCAGCTTCCGAATCCAAGCCACCCTCACCCACCGCCGCGAACAACTAACCGAAAAGCGCATTGGCTCCCAAAGGAACGGCCCGGGTGGCGGGGGAGAATTGCTGCCAAAAGACGCCCCCAAATCAAACGACGTCCCCGGCAATTCACCCCCGGAGCAGCACCTCAAAACCGCTTCAACTCAACAGAAGTATTCGCCTGAATTCGCATCCATGAGCGGTTCCAAATCCCAACCCGAAGCGTCAGCACCCCAATCCCCCTGTCCATCCCAACCCGAAGCGTCAGCGAGGAATGCGTTCGCCGCCACCG
>JBKJSI010000910.1:0-3402 GCA_046595915.1 Pirellulaceae bacterium | reverse complement strand
TGTCGGCAACCGCCGTCCCCAACCACCCCGGAGAGTTCTTTCCGCTGAATTCTGAGTTGCTACGCGGATCGATATTGGCTTCGCCCTCTCTGGCGGGTTGGCCACTCTCATGGTTGCGTATCGAGGCCGAATCGGGTTCACTTGCGTTACGGCTGTCGCCTTCGCATCGGCGGGCTTCGACGACAAGATCACTCTGGCCGCCGCCGCTTAGCTACATGTCAAAACTCAGATTTACATGTTCAGTACCTTTCAACTGAAGAGAACAAGGGGACGAACTGACGCACCAGAGAGCGCGGAGGAAAGGGGGGAGTACGCCGTGATAGTAAAAGATTCTGTTGATGTTGCGAAAGCGCGGGACTGGATTGAGGCAGATTTTCAGACTTGTTCCTGTTGGGGGCGGCTGACGCGGCTGCTTGCGCCGCGGATTGCTGCGGCGCCGCGATCGGTTGCTGCGTTTGTTGGAAAGTGGGTCGATGTTGCTGCGCTGGCGAGCTATGAAATCGGCGCGCCGCCTGAGGTTCGCTCGGCGGATCCTTATGGGGATGAATTAGCGGCGTTTGTGCAGGGTTATTTGGCCACGAGCGATCGGGCGTTGCTTCTGTGCCAAGTTGGATCGTGTGGTAAGTATGCCCTGACGATTTGGGATTGGTCCGTGCCGCCGCGATACTTCGAAGATCGAGAGAAGGAGGGGTATTACGCGCTCAAGTCTGAAGATCGACAAGATTTCCTGAGAATCGAGGCAACGCTCAGTGCTGCACTGGGGCAGTTTGGTGCGGCGATTTGTACGATGGTTTCGGTGGATCGGCTGGCGGGGGAGCTTGATGAGTCGATTTTGGAGGAGGCGGCGGGGAATGCGGAGTATTTGATTGTGGAGGCGTTTGATGGGGATGGGTATTTGGTTTGGGAGTTTGGGGAAACCGGCGTTTAGGGGGCCGACTGACTTACAAGTAGGCTGCAAATAGAAGGGCGGACGCATGGCTAGGGAGCCATCGCGGGCTGAGGTAAAATGGAGGCGTGCATTGAAACTTCGGAACTCTCTAAAAGGCCGCCAATGCGTACGCAGTCTGCACTGGTCATTTTGAGCCTATTGTTGTTCGTTTTCGCTGCGGCGGTCGGTGCGGTGCTTTGGAATGCGAATCGTTCGGAAGTGATGCGCCAAGAGAGACTGCACGCGGATCGCCTCGATGTTGTTCGACGAGTGAAGGCAGGTGAAGAGCCCGTAAATGTCTATGACGGCGAGTTGCTGGACATGCTCGCGGCAGATAAAGCCTGTGCGGAGCGAATTACGGCGCTCCAGTTCTCGATGATCGATTTTCGCGATGCCAAGGTTGCAGATGCGCGAAGTTTTCCGCACATCAAATCGGCCAGTTTTTACGACACCGACAACGTCGATCTTTTTTTTCGACAGGTCCAGCCAATGCCCGAATTGCGATCACTGTGGTTTGAAAGCACACTGGTGACTCTGGAGACAGTCAAAACCTTCCGACAATTCCCGAATCTGGTCAATCTTAAGTTTGAAATGGTGCTATCGGAGGAAACGCTCGACGAGATGCGGGCAGAGCTTCCTGGCGTCGATATCCAAGGGTATGAAGAACCCAAGCCCGTTGCATCGTCAAGAAAGTGATGGCGTTTTCGCCTCTGTGGCTTGCATTCTGACGTAACCAGAAATCATATCGGGCGCTCGAGTAGCGTTAACTCCAAGTCTTGATTGAGGCAACGCCAGCAGTTTATGGAGGCTTCATTCATGGAGGCTATAGCCTGATCTCGGGCCTCGTCGCTGGCGACCTTGGGGCAGCCAATGCCTCGGCCGAACTCTAGGTCTCCTACGTGAGCGCATTCCCAAACTAGTTCAGTGGTGTTGGGCGCGGTGGATGCACAGGACACGGCTTGGCAGGCGGCGTGGTGACCTATGAAGGCCGCTGCAGTTTGAGCGCAGCCATGTGCGGAGAGCCAGGGGGACTCAATGTTTAGGGCAGACAAGACGCACCAGATCGCGTACTGCATTGCGTTGATTTGGAAGCAAAAATTGGATGGCCAGTAAAGTTGGACATCGGCCTGTACGTTTTCCGTCGCGATGCGGATTTCCTCTGCGCCTGCGTTTCCGGCGAGCCAGCTTTGTTTGCAAGCGAGGGCGATTGCAAATGAATCGGGGAGTTGAAAGTTGACTTTCCGCAACGGTGTAGGTTTCGGTCCGGCTTGATCTTGCGCCATGGAGAGCGCCTGGGCTAGCAGATTGGATTTGCACGCTTTTTCCGGACCACGTTCGTACACCGGAAGTTGCATGGGTGCGGCATGGTTTAGCACGAGTGCGAGTGGGCGGCAGGTGAACTCGTGTAACTGCCGGGCAACATCCCGGGACCACTGAAATTGGCCATTGCGGTAGAAGGACACGGTGGAGTCAGTTGCTTGCTCGAGCGCTTCGAGGATTTCGACGTGGCGAAATGTCGCGCATTGCCACTCGGTGGGTGGAGACGGCTCTTTGAGTTTTCGTTTGAATAGGCCGAACACAGTTCCGTCACTTCACGGGATCGGAGGTTTATGGAATTGTATGTCAAATATAGAGGTTGTTCGCGGTAAAGCATCTAGGCCGGCACTGGCGCAAGAGAATGGCGGACTGTGGCGGGGTCTCAGGAGACCCGCGTTGAGCGCGAGGCTGCTCAGCTTACACCGCTCTGCGGCCAGTGGTACTTGATTTCGAAGCCGCGAAAGAGCCAGGGTAACTCGTGTTGGCGTTCGGTCGGATCTTTTTCCAAATCGGCCGAGAGAACAATGCGATCCAGATGATACAAGCCCAAACAGACTTTGCTCTGGAATCCCAAGCTGGCGAGATGCTCTTGTAGCAAGGCAACGAACGGCTCGGCGCGATCGGCAAAGCAATGTCTCTGAGACGGGTGCGCGCATTCCTTAAACTCACGTTGCTCTTGAAGCGTAAGTGTCTTGATATGCAATGCGAACAAATGTTTGCGCAGTTCGCCGTATTCAATGATGCGACGATCGCGTTCCGTACGGTCCGCGATCTTGAACAGAGGCTCAGTGAGCCCCTCACCCTTGAACCACGCCTCGAGCGACGGGTAGCGAAGGTGTTGCTTTGTTTGAAACGGCCACATGGTTTAACTAGCTTGGTTTCAAAATGGTCAGCGTATTACGCGCTTTACATCGCGATCCCTTCGACCGGATGTTGGTCGCGCAGGCGAGGCAACTTCAGTTCACTGTCGGTCCTGAGAGTGCAGCATACCAAGTGGCGTTGTTACCGACCATCTAAATGATGTCTGCGGTCGAGGTGCGGCTTCCTATTGGTTTAGATTTTGGAGGAGGCGGCGGGGAATGCGGAGTATTTGATTGTGGAGGCGTTTGATGGGGATGGGTATTTGGTATGCTGCACTCTCAGGACCGACAGTGAAC
>JBKJSI010000613.1:0-5189 GCA_046595915.1 Pirellulaceae bacterium | reverse complement strand
GTCGGTTTTTTTGTTGCGCCTGAGGTGTTGTACTCAGCACCTGACATCTCGCGTGAAAACCCGGACCGCGACCGACCGGCAGTTAAGCCGCCGTAGGCTTTGGCTTGACGAAGGGATGGCATCGTGGATCCGATTTCGCTAACAGTAGATACTCAAAACGAAGATATTCAGAACTATTCTCAGAATATTGTCGACACAGTTCGAGAGCCGCTACTGATCTTGGACGCAACATTGCGGGTTCAGTCCGCGAACCGCGCCTTCTACCAAAAGTTCCAAGTCTCGCCGGGCGAGACGGAAGGTCACCTCATTTACGAACTAGGTAATGGCCAGTGGGACATCCCCGATCTAAGAACCTTGCTAGAAGATATCGTTCCTAAAAGCTCCGTCTTCGATGATTTCGAGCTCGACCATACTTTTCCGGTAATCGGCCGCCGAGTGATGGTTCTCAATGCACGCAAGCTGCAGGCTGGGCACCACGGCGAGTTGCTGGTGCTGGCGATGGAAGACGTGACAACGCGGAAGCGTGCGGAGGAAGAGTTGCTTAAGGCTGGCGCCTTGCAGAATGCGATTTTTAATAGCGCTAACTTTTCGAGCATCGCCACCGATGATAAAGGCGTGATCCAGATCTTTAACGTCGGCGCCGAGCGAATGCTCGGATACACGGCAGCGGAAGTGATGAACAAGATTACTCCGGCCGACATTTCCGATCCGCAAGAAGTGGTTGCTCGTGCTGAAGCCTTAAGCACCGAACTGGCGACCAAGATCACGCCCGGTTTCGAGGCGCTGATTTTTAAAGCCGCTCGGGGCATCGAAGACATCTACGAGCTCACTTACATCCGCAAGGATGGCAGCCGTTTTCCGGCGGTCGTCTCGGTCACCGCATTGCGTGATGACCAGAGCGCGATCATCGGATACCTGCTCATTGGCACCGACAATACGGCCTGAAGGCAAGCAGAAGAGGCGTTGCTCAAAGCCGGAGCATTACAGAACGCGATTTTCAACAGCGCCAACTTTTCAAGCATTGCCACCGACGAAAAGGGTGTGATCCAGATCTTCAACGTCGGGGCCGAGCGAATGCTGGGCTACGCGGCTGCAGAGGTCATGAACAAGATCACCCCGGCGGATATTTCCGATCCCCAGGAGGTGATCGTCCGTGCTGAAGCCTTAAGCGCGGAATTAGGGACTAAAATCACTCCCGGTTTCGAGGCGCTGGTTTTTAAGGCCGCTCGTGGAATCGAAGATATCTACGAACTCACTTACATCCGCAAGGATGGCAGCCGTTTTCCGGCGGTCGTCTCAGTCACCGCATTGCGTGATGACCAGAGTGCGATCATCGGATACCTGCTCATTGGCACCGACAATACCGCCCGCCGACAAGCAGAAGAGGCGTTGCTCAAAGCCGGAGCATTGCAGAACGCAATTTTCAACAGCGCCAACTTTTCGAGCATTGCCACCGACGACAAGGGCGTCATTCAGATCTTCAACGTTGGCGCCGAGCGAATGCTCGGCTACGCGGCGGCAGACGTGATGAACAAGAACACTCCCGCCGACATTTCCGATCCCCAGGAAGTCATCGCCCGAGCTGAAGCGTTAAGCGCTGAGTTAGGGACGAAGATCACACCCGGCTTCGAGGCGCTGGTTTTTAAAGCTGCTCGCGGCATCGAGGATATCTACGAGCTGACTTACATCCGAAAAGATGGCAGTCGCTTTCCGGCGGTCGTGTCCGTCACGGCGCTCCGTGATGATCAGAGCGCGATCATCGGATACCTGCTCATCGGCACCGATAATACCGCCCGAAAGCAAGTAGAAGCCGAACGCATGCTGCTAGACCAGCGAGTTCGCGATCAACAGTTCTACACGCGCTCGCTCATTGAATCGAATATCGATGCATTGATCACGACCGATCCTCGCGGCATCATCACTGACGTAAACAAGCAGATGGAAGCGCTTACCGGCTGCACTCGCGACGAGTTGATCGGCGCACCCTTCAAGGATTACTTCACCGATCCCGAACGGGCAGCCGCCGGTATCAAACGCGTACTCGGCGAAAGCAAACTCACCGACTACGAACTGATCGCCCGGGCGCGCGATGGCAAGGAAACCGTCGTGTCCTACAACGCGAGCACCTTTCATGATCGTGATCGGAAATTGCAGGGAGTTTTCGCCGCCGCGCGGGATGTTACCGAGCGAAAGCGCTATGAGCAGTCACTGCAGCAGGCGAACCGTGCCAAGAGTGTCTTTCTCGCCAATATGTCGCACGAAATTCGCACACCCATGAACGCGATCCTGGGATTTTCGCAGTTAATGCTTCGCGACCAGGATTTGACTTCGCGGCAGTGCCAGTATCTGGGAACCATCAATCGTAGCGGCGAGCACTTGTTGGCCTTAATCAATGACATTTTGGAAATGTCGAAGATTGAGGCCGGTCGAACGACCTTGAACCTCTCAACATTCGACCTTCCCGCGCTGCTCAAAGACCTGGAGATGATGTTCCGAGTACGCACCGATGAGAAGAAGCTCTCCTTCTCAGTCGAGGAGATCGGGGACGTACCACAATTCATCGTGAGCGATATCAACAAGCTCAGGCAAGTCTTTATTAACGTACTCGGCAACGCTGTCAAATTCACCGAGCAAGGCGGCGTCGGATTGACCGTCCGCGTCGATCGCGAGGGCGCCGCAGGATCCCTTCTGCGAGTAGAAGTTCGGGATACAGGGCCGGGTATTTCAACCGACGACCAAGAGCGGCTCTTTCGGCATTTCGAGCAGACTAAAACGGGACAGCAGACAGGCACCGGCACAGGACTGGGCCTAGCCATTAGTCGTGAGTTTGTGCGCTTGATGGGAGGCGACATCACCGTCGACAGCCAAGTGGGGAAAGGCAGTGCGTTCAAAATCCACTTGCCACTCAAGGAAGGAGAAGCGCAAGCGGTTGAGGCTAAAAATAATCCGCAACATGTTCTAAAGCTTGTGCCTGGGCAGAAAACGTGCCGCGTGCTCATTGCGGACGACATCGAGGATAACCGCCAGCTCCTCGCACAACTTTTAGCGCCTGTCGGTTTTGAAATTCGACTCGCGGTCAACGGTGCGGAAGCTGTGCAGGCCTTTGAGCAATGGCAACCCCATTTGATCTTGATGAACTTCCGGATGCCCGTGATGGATGGTCATGAAGCCATCCGCCGTATTCGGAGCATGCCTGGTGGAGCCGATCCCAAGATCATCGCCGTGACCGCCAGCGCGATGGACGACAATCGCCAAGACTTAATGGAGATCGGCGCCGACGATTTTATTGGCAAGCCATTCAGGGAAACCGAGCTCTTTCAAAAGATCCATACGCATGTCGGAGTGCAATATGTCTATGCCGATGACTCCAAAAACCCAGAACCGGCAGACGTCGGCGAACTGACTCGGGAGTCTCTGGCGCGCTGGCCGCAAGAAATTTTAGACCCAATGCGGGAAGCAGTCGTCACCGCCGATTTAGATGGCCTACTGGCGTTGATTCAAGGTCTCGAAGGCCGCGATCCTCACATCGCCCCGAGATTGCGGCGTCTCGCTGAGGCATTTGAGTACCAGAAATTGTTGGATCTATTCAGCACCGGGGACTCCATTGAATCCTGAGCAGCCCGAAATTAACGCCACGCAGCCCGCGAACATTCTGGTCGTGGATGACACGCCCGCCAATCTCCAGGTTCTCTCGGGAATGCTGAAAGATCGCGGATATAAGGTCCGCCCCGCGCCCAGCGGCAAGCTCGCGCTCTTGGCGGCAAAGCGCGATCCACCAGACCTAATTTTGCTCGACATCAATATGCCAGAGATGAATGGCTATGAAGTCTGCGAACAACTCAAAGCGGATGTTGCGCTGCAGGGGATTCCGGTCATTTTCATTAGCGCCCTCACCGAGCAACTCGATAAGGTAAAGGCATTCGCCACCGGCGGAGTAGACTATATCACCAAGCCGTTCCAAATGGAGGAATTGCACGCCCGCGTCGAAACCCATTTGAAGCTCCGGGGCTTGCAAATCGAATTGGAACGCGCCAATTCGCGCCTGAGAAACGTCAATGATCGGATGTCTCGCGATCTCCGAGCGGCCGCGAGAATTCAAGAGACTTTTCTTCCGCGCGACACCTTACGTGTCCCGGGGACGAATATTGCTTGGATGTATCGCCCCTGTGACGAGCTCGCCGGCGATGGACTGAATGTCGTCCCGCTCGGTAATGGGATGGTCGCTCTCTATGTCCTGGATGTCAGCGGCCACGGCGTGGCTTCTGCCTTGCTATCGGTAACGTTGAGCCGCCTCCTTTCTGCGCCATCGGAGCCGACATCGATACTGATGCGAGATCGCCGCGAAGGGGAACCGCAAGAGATCGCCTCACCGGCCGAGGTTGCCGCGCGCCTCAATCAACTTTTCCCTTTCGCCACAGCGACCGAACAATTGACGACGATGGTTTTCGGACTTCTGAATGCCTCAACGGGCGCATTTCGTTATATATCGGCAGGGCATCCCGGGCCGGTGCTCTTGCCATGCGGCGGCGAGCCGGTGATGTTGGAAGGCTCGGGCTTTCCTCTAGGCTTAGCGGACGAACCCTATGAAGAAGGGTCAATTCGATTGGCCGCCGGGGACCGTTTGTATCTCTACTCGGATGGCGTTACCGAAGCCATCAATCCAGAGTCGCAACAATTTGGCGACGACCGGCTAACGGAGGCAATCCGCCACGGTCGGCTTAAACCTCTTCAGGGAAGTGTGGAGCAGATACTGAGGAACGTTATCCAATGGCTCGGACCTAGGCATCCAGAGGATGATATTTCCACTCTGGCGATTGAAATGAGCCCAGCGGAATTAAGGATTTTCGATCTGAAGTAGCTCCATTCTTGGTCAGGTTCGGCCCATCGCCACGGAATTTAGGCCTCGACTTCTTTGATCCTTATGTGCTCGAAATCAGATTTGCACCACCCTCGACACTCACATAGAGGCTGGCCGCCTTCACGCGCTCGGCGACACGCAGCCGTACGCGTTTGATCGTCGCCAATCAGATGCGAAAGTTCGGCTATGGCCTTCGGTGTGGACGGTCTCGAGATTGTCATTGGGCGCTTCAAAGCAGGCCACCTCGGGGCGCTGAATGCCGGCCGGGTGAAGAATTGTGATCATTGATCCAATCGTTACGATTGGCAAGCCGTTTCCTCGTTGGTTTGGC
>JBKJSI010000886.1:0-3925 GCA_046595915.1 Pirellulaceae bacterium | reverse complement strand
CCTAATACAGCAATCGAGGCCGACTTGACTCGGCAGGCGCCCGCGACGGTTGCCGTTACTCACTACTTTGATGAAACTCGGCGATGCGAGGATTGCGGCCGCTCTTTTATTTTTTTCGCAGAGGAGCAAAAATTCTGGTACGAAGAGCTTGGTTTTGGGCTCGATTCGGATTGTATTCGCTGTTTTCCTTGCCGCAAGAATCAACGTGGAGCGGATCGAACACGCGCCCGTTATCAAGAGCTTTTTCACAAACCGGATAAGACAGCCAACGAGCAACTCGAATTGGCCGAATGCAGCCTAGAGCTAATGGAGCGAGGCGAATTTTCTACGAAGCAGACCCAGAACGTGCGACGAATTGTAAATTTCGTTAGCGAGCACAATCAGGAGGATTACTCGCAGAAGATTGCGGCAATCAGCAGTCGTGTGAGGGAAATTGAATTGCGCGATCCAGAATCGACGAAATGAACTTGCCAACCACTGATCTTGCCGCCCTCCTTCGCAACCCTCAGCCTCAGCTCCATGAAGGCATCTACGTCTTCGCCTGGATTCCGGCTGACTCTGACCTCTCCTCGCTAAGCCCGATCGGCACTTTTCGGGAACCTGAAGGGTTGACCGTGATCGTTGAGGAATCGATTGCGCTTGGGGCGCATTTAAAAATCCTGTTTCGGGCGGCTTGGATTACGCTGGAGGTTCATTCTGAGTTGGCGGCGGTGGGGCTTACTGCGGTGGTGTCGACGGCTTTGGCGAGGGAGGGGATTGCTTGCAATATGGTGGCGGGGGCATTTCATGATCATTTGTTTGTGCCGGTTGAGGTTGCGGGGAGGGCGGTTGAGGTGGTGGGGTTGATTCAGGCGGAGGCTGCGGCTTGGGCAGGGTTGTGAAGCATCGCCAGTTTGTTGCGAGCAATCGGAGATTATCTCGGGCCTTCAGCCCTCTGGTTTTGTTGGTGGCCGTGTACCAGGGCCTACGCGGAGTACCGCTTCAACCCTGGCAACTATATTTCGGACCTTTGGTCCTGAAGGCGAAATGCGAGAAGTGTGAGAATCACTTTGAATGCGAAGGCAAGATATGCACGTATCGCCTTGAACACAGATGCGGATATAAGATTGCGTTGTCGGCCAAAGCCTTTGAAATTCCACTTGGGTGGTGCATTTTTCTTGTTGCGCATTTCCACGTTCCGCCAAAAAATGCTCGACTTTTGATTCAAACATCCCTAAACTTTTGTTTGAGCTTCACAATGCTCTCCCCATTGGTGAAGTAAGCGCGGGCGGCGGCTCGAATGCTGAATAGGAACTGCGCAATGACGCGCGACCGAAATTAAGGGACTTCCTACTCATTTTTGCCTCGTCAGGCGCACTATGGTTGATCCCCATCGACTACTCGCGGCGTATGAAACTTGCCGGCTTGATCTCCTTGCCGAGCGTAATGACAACGGCTGTTGGACGGGGGAGCTTTCCGCGTCGGCTCTTTCGACGGCGACGGCGATTAGTGCTCTTTCGATTGATTTGAGGGAAAACGCTAGAGCGGAAGCGGCGGATCACCCGATACGCGGCCTGATCTCGCGCGGGCTCGATTGGCTGATTACGCAGCAGAATTCGGATGGAGGGTGGGGCGATACTGATCGCAGCTATTCGAATATCGCGACGACGATGCTTTGTGCGGCGGCGATTCACCTAGCTGGGGCGGCGGAGAAATTTGGCAAGTCGCTGCGAAGGGCGGAGCGATATTGTGCGGTTTTAGGGCTGGCGGCGGGGGGAAAAGAGACTGGAGCTGCGCCACAGATTAAAGATGGCATGCCGGCGCTGCGGAAGCGGTATGGCAAGGATAAGACGTTTGTCGTGCCGATTTTGACGAATTGTGCTTTGGCGGGGCTGGTCGATTGGAAGGATGTTTCGCCGCTGCCTTTTGAGCTCGCTTGTGTGCCACAAAAGTGGTATCGGCTGGTGAGCATGCCTGTCGTGAGCTATGCGATTCCGGCGCTGGTGGCGATTGGGCAGGCGCGGCATTTTTATAAGCCGTCGCGAAATCCGCTGATGCGGGCGCTGCGGAATCGATCGGTCAAGCGCAGCATGATGGTGCTGGAGCAGATGCAGCCCCAGAGCGGCGGGTATTTGGAGGCGGTGCCGCTGACGAGCTTTGTGGTGATGAGTCTCGCGGCGACGGGGCGGCGCGAACATAACGTCACGCGCAATGGGATTCGGTTTCTGATTGAGAGCGTGCGCCCGGATGGAAGTTGGCCGATCGATACAAATCTGGCGACTTGGGTGACGACGCTTTCGCTCAATGCGCTGGCTGGCGCGGGAGAAGACGTAGGCGAGCTTGACTGTTTGCCTTGGCTCTTGAGTTGTCAGCATCGGAAGCGACATCCCTTTACGGGCGCTGATCCGGGTGGTTGGGGCTGGAGTGATTTGAGTGGGGCGGTGCCCGATGCGGATGACACGCCGGGCGCGCTGTTGGCGATCGATGCGATTCGCAAGTCGCGCCGGACCTCGGCGATGGAGCAGAGCAAGATTAACGACGCGGCGGCGATGGGGCTGACTTGGCTCATCGATTTGCAAAATGATGATGGCGGGTGGCCTACGTTTTGTCGGGGTTGGGGGAAGCTGCCGTTTGATCGCAGTGGTTCGGATTTGACGGCGCATGCGCTGCGGGCGATGCGAGTTTGGCGTGATGATTTTCACCCCGAGGCTTTTGAGCGATCGGCGATTCGGGGGTTTCGCTATTTGGATCGAAGGCAACAAGCGGATGGGGCGTGGTTGCCGCTTTGGTTTGGGAATCAGGAACTCGAAGATGAGGTGAATCCGGTTTACGGCACGGCGAAAGTGCTGATGGCGTATATCGAGTGGGAGCGGTCGGATTCGCGCGCTGCAATTCGCGGGCGCGACGCTTTGGTGCGTCTTCAGCGGCCCGATGGGAGCTGGGGTTGTGGCGGGATGAGGGAAGCGGGAGTGAAAGCCGAGACGGGCAGTATCGAGGAAACGGCGCTGGCGATTGAAACGCTCTTGGCGTGGAAAGATGTTGCGCCCGTGGGAGTTGCGCTGAGTCGGGGGCTGGAATGGCTGATGACGGCGGTGGAGGAGGACCGGCATTTGCGGGCGTCTCCAATAGGTTTTTACTTCGCCAAGCTGTGGTATTATGAAGCCGCCTACCCCCTGGTGTTTTCTACGGCGGCCCTGGGGCGCGCGGCCCGCGCGCTGGTTCCAGAGTCTCCGTGGCTCTCCAGCCGCTCCAGCTTTGCGCGGGAAGTCGGCGACATCCGTGATTCCTCAGCCATTGAATTGCTTACGGCGAAGACGGCGCCCTTGAGTGGTTCATCGAGTGGCTTGAGCGAGTCCTAAGCGGCGTGCCTATATCAGGCTGCCTCTAGTGCAATCGTCTCTCGGACTTGAGGAAGCAACTTTGGCTAGCGTGACGGACACTCCCGAGGTGGAAACTGCGCCCGGGGAAGGAACGAAGAAGCGAGGTCGCCGTAGCACGAGCCACCTGAAGCTCGTGCCGCCCTCGAAAGACCTTCGCGACCAGATGCGCGCGAAGTGCGTCGAGGTTGCTAAGACGCTTGATCGCTCGCGACCGCAGACGAAGGTGGAGATGGAAATGGCCTCTCGCCAATTGCTGGCGGAGCTGGG
Organism: Pirellulaceae bacterium; assembly: GCA_046595915.1. Taxonomy (GTDB): domain Bacteria; phylum Planctomycetota; class Planctomycetia; order Pirellulales; family Pirellulaceae; genus JBKJSI01. Next base: position 299 of record JBKJSI010000886.1, on the reverse strand, counting down.
TGAGCCGGAAGGTTATCTTGGCTGGACGATGGTGGTGCTGGCTTCGGAATTTTGGCGCGAACAAGTCGCGGCAATTCCGCCGAGCCGACGACTCTTCTTATTGCCGCACTGCTTGAAACATGCTGAGGGCTGCCCGGCGGACTATGACGAGTTTGGGCTCGACTGCCGCAAGTGCGGGGCGTGTAGCATCGCGGACTATCGCGGCACGGCGGAAGATATGGGCCACAAGGTGCTCGTCGCCGAGGGCTCGCCGATTGTGCTGAAGATTATCGTGAGCGGGCATGTCGACGCGGTGGTTG